>JAADHW010000233.1:880-3635 GCA_013151695.1 Gammaproteobacteria bacterium | reverse complement strand
CGGTCAGAGCGGGCGGCAGTATGCTTGGTTCAACTCCATAGCTGTCCATATTCGGAGCCGCCAGCAGGAGTAGCGACCCGCCCGCCCTTCAGAGCTGCTTTTTAAGGAAATGTGAGATGAAATCCAGGCATCAATTTCTAGAGAATAAGGAAGGCGTTCACTTGCTTTGCAACGAACATACGCTTTGTGGAGACGCATTCGACATCGATGAAACCGAAAATGATTTTGAAGAAGGCCCTTTGGTGGCAACGCGAAAACGCTCAGTGTCGTGCCCAAACTGTATCGACTTAATAAAATATTGCCGTGGGGTACGAATTAAAGCCGACCATTTCGCTGAATAACATACCGCATGATAGTATCGAGCTTATCGTCAAACCCGTTGACTTTTTCTTCGATGTTTTCCAATTGCTCGGAGCGAACCGCCCTGTCAACGATTAGTGACCGTTGTTCCGTTTCAATCAGGGATAATTTCTCAGTGTTGAGTTTCACCATTTTCTCGATGGCCGCAACGGTCTGCGCTTTGACCGGAACCTGAATCCATCCGGCGGAAATGGCCGCACCAATCGCGGCCACAATCACTCCCAATAGCCACGGTAGCCATGGCCTGACCACCCTTAGAAGTTCAGAACTCATTTGCGCCCCCACCGCGACAGTGCGTTAGCCACAGTGCCGACCGCCGCCACACCACCACCGGTTATGAAGATGCTGTTTATGACAGCCTGTGCCCATTCTGCGGCTTGTCCTTTTAAGCTGGCAGTTGTCCCCCAACCAAAAACCACATCCCATAGAACGATCTTGGTGAAATAGATGGCCACAACCCCGGCAAACCACGCCCATATGAACCAAAACACCGGTGAGCGCTGCTTGTCCTTCTGAACTTCTAACTGAGCATTCAATCCCGCGATATGGACATCAGCGGCAATCCGTTGCTGCTCTGTCTTGGCATCGGACTTAACGGCGTAGGCGGCAGTTAGAGCGTCTATTATCCTGCCGACTGGATTAATCAGCCCTAAGAGCCAGGCCATCTTGATTACCTGCTCACATGCTTGGCAACCAAGGTCGTAATTCCGAGGCCGACAAATATCCAAGCCACGCCGGTCGGTGTCATCAGGTCACCCACAAGTCCGGGGAGATTGGCTTGCAGCAAACCAGCGATCACAGTGACCAAGCTGATGATTTTTGTCTTCACCCCCTGGAGGGCTTCCGTGGTCGAAAGGTAGACAACCCCAATTGTGATCATGACAAACACCAGGGCGATAATCAAAAGTTCCATCTCATTTTCTCCAGTTCAACATCAGCTTGATGAGCGTGGCCATCCACGACAGTTTCGGCACGACAGGATCCGGCTTCGGAATATCGGGCGGGGGTGGCTGTGCTTGTGTTCGAGCCATTCGCAGTGCCTTCTTCCTTACGCCTCTGATTCGATTGGACCAACCTTTGCCGAATGTCGGCCAGTGCTTTAGCTTCTTGAGCCACGCGAGTCGCATTGTCAACATGGTTGCCACAGTTTGCTTCGCCGGCGCAGATTGAACAGCACCCATGGTCGTAATTCCGAGCCTGCCGTCCCGTTTTACACCGACCGCCGACTGAAGCCATTTAATCGCTTGGCGCGGGCCAGAGTTAACAGATCCATCAAACACGGCGTAGTCCACCCCGGAAGGCAGCTTGTCAGCCTTGACGGTATCCCAGTAGCGGGCCTTGTAGATTTGACCGGCCTCTTCCCGTGTTAGGTTCTTGACCTCCGACTTCGGTACATCACGAAGCTTCACGCCGCGCCAGGCAGCCAAGGTCGCGCGGGTGACGCCCATGTTCGTGGCCCCGCCGGGGTCGCGGGGGTGATCGACATACTCGCCTTCGTGCTTGAGCAGGGCGTTAAGGCTGGATTTGAAATTGGCTTTCATTTTATGCTCCTATGGTGCTGGCTCAATAGCCACAGTGAAGGCAACTACCCACAAATCAGTGCCATCGAATGTAAATGTGCTCGGGTTGTCTGAGGCTGCGGCAAATTGACGTTCTGCTGACGCCGCCGATAAATCACCAGCAGACCCGCTTGTCCCCAACACTGATTTAATCTGCTGATTGTTTGTGTAATTCGTCGGGAATACCGAAAAATCATTACCGGTCAGTGATGAGGCTTGCGCAATAAACAAAGTGTTTTTGTTTCCCCAAGTGGGCGCGAGATTTGGTGGATCAATCGCTGAAACCTGCGCAACTTCTACAGCACCTGAATTATGCCCTGAAATTCGATAGATGATGCCAGACGAAACTGTACCATTTGAATTCATAGTAACTGTTAGAGTTGCGCCCTCTGAGCCATCGGCTACCCGACTATAAACAGCGGCCTCACCTGATGCAGTGACTTTAGATTCTTCAATCCAGCCGGCTGGTGTAGTCATGGTTTGGTTATTAGTTGTGCGAATGAAGGCCACCAGCAAATCGCCGGATACAATACCGGTTGGTAAAGTGAAAAACCTAGGCAGGGCTAACCACGCCGAGTATGAAACCGCTACAGATTGCACTACCGGGAATGTAGCAGCGGGAGTATCGGTTGTGAATTGTACCCCGGACTCGACTGCACTTTGCCGCCCTGTGTCGTCCTCATGGACAACATGCGGATAATAATTGGTAGTTCCGGCCAGCCCTGTGACCGATACAGATTGTGTGCCGTAGATTGTGGGGTTTTGAGTGCCGTTTGCATCCGCTGCCGCACCTGCATGGTCTTGCCCGGCCTGTACCTGCAACACGCTCGGTTTGG
>JAADHW010000233.1:0-859 GCA_013151695.1 Gammaproteobacteria bacterium | reverse complement strand
CCCAATTGACTGGGCCAGTTCTCGCGTCAGTTATATACCCCAAGTCAGCCGTAGTTGCGCCGGTTGTCGTGGCGACAACATCGCTGAGGCGGGGAGTCTGCATTGCCGAAAGCAGGGTCTTGTTGGTGAAATCATAGAACCCGTTGTCGATAGTTGTTCCAACCGCTCCCATATCGCCCAGGGTCGGTCCGCCTGAATTGTCAACGTCCAGCACGCCGTTTGCTACCATACGGGCCTGGTTTGTTAGATCGGCGATTGTCAGTGGTGCGAAATCCGTTCCTTGCAGCGGGACTGAGTAGGTGGTTTTGTCGAACCGGCTCAGCGCTGTGTGATTATCACGGATAACCGGCGTGCCTGCGACGAGCGTTACCGCCTCGCATATATTATTCTGCACTACGACATCGCCGTTCCCGATTACGCGGATTGTCGGGGCGGGGTAATTGAAAAATCCGTCATGGTGATCAGTAAGACCATCACCGTTGACATCGCCGTGCCACGGCCTGAGTAAGGTATTATTTACAATCTTGGAGTTGCTTAACACCACCTCGTTTGTAATACCGTGAACCAAGGTTGAGCAGAAAATGTTACCCTCGATGAGCCAATTATCGTAAGTGCCCCCGAAAAGGTTCTGCATGAGAATGCTCTGTAGAGCAGGGCCGTAATTTGGCGACGAAATCCAGGTGTCCACGCCGTTGCTTGAGAGAACATTGGCCTGCCCAAAAGCAACTAATGTTGTAGGAATACCTACTGTATCCCCCGCATCACCAACAATGTTAACCTCGTTTGTGCCCCATCGCTGAAGGAAAACGTTTGTGAGAGCGCCCGCAGAAAGTGCCGTTGGGATTGTAAATGTGATAGG
>JAADHW010000348.1 GCA_013151695.1 Gammaproteobacteria bacterium | reverse complement strand
AGTGTGGGAGGTGTTGTTTTCGTGACCTAAAAACGCAGCGCCGATAACTAGGAAAAGACCCCTATAGGCTTTTCCTAGTTATCGGGTAGTCCCGGAGGGACCGCAAGAGAGTCACGAAAACAACACCTCCCACACTGACAAACAGCCACTTCTTTTCTTTTCTTTTCTTTTCTTTGCAAATCTGCAAACAAAGACTACAAAATCTCAGTCGACTCCAACGTCAACCCAAAACCACCAACACCCTTATACTCCACCTCGCGACCCGCAATTAAACGTATTTTTGTCAGGCCTAAGTCTCGCGAAATTTGCGCGCCAACACCAACCTCTAGCCATTCGCTGCGTCTTTCATCTTCTTTGCTTTGACCTGCAAGGGTTTCATGAGGCACACCAACAAACCCAGTGCGTAGATAAATGAGTACGCCTCCACCCAACTGATCAATACGATCCAGTGCTGCACTGAGTAAATTTTGTTCATGGCCAGATTGCGGACCAAAAATGTCATCCACCAGCTTCTCACGATGAATACGCACGGGAACTGAGTCCATCTTCGAGATATCGCCAAACACCAAGGCAAGATGTTCGCCGTCTTCAAATTTGGTTCGATAGGCTCTGGCTTTGGCTTTGCCTATTCTAGTGTTCACTTCGAATTCATACCCGGCTTCAACCAGTTGCTCGCGTGCTTGCCGATAAGAGATCAGGTCTGCAATGGTGATGATCTTGAGCTTATGCCGTTCGGCAAATTTCACTAACTGAGGGAGTCGCTGAACAGTACCATCATCATTGACCAGCTCAGATAACAAACTCACAGGGGGTAGACCAGCAAGAACCGACAAATCAACTCCCGCTTCGGTATGGCCTGAGCGCGTTAACGTTCCACCTTGCCGTGCAACCAACGGAAAGATATGCCCTGGCCGCACAAAATCGTCGGCGGAAACATTGCCATTAGCAAGCGCTTGAACAGTTGCTGCTCTTTCTTCTGCAGAAATGCCAGTGGTCAAACCGTGCTTGTAGTCAATGGAAACGGTGAAAGCAGTACTCATGGGCGCATCATTGCGCGCCACCATGGGGTCGAGGTGCAACCGCGTGGCAAGGTCTTCAAACAAAGGCGCACACAGTATTCCGCTGGTATGACGAATCATAAAGGCGACTGCCTCAGGCGTGGCTTTGTTTGCTGCCATGATCAGATCACCCTCGTTCTCCCGATCATCATCGTCCACCACCACCACCATCTCACCGGCTTGAATGGCGGCAATCGCAACTTCAATAGAATCAAACTTCGTTTCAGTATCACTCATCTGTATCTCGTTCTGTGTCGTGCGGATTTGAGGGCGACGCAGATTAACATAGACGCAGTATTTCTTCGCCCCGGGAAAGACATCGCAATTTGAGGCACAAAAGGACCAACTAAAAAAGCCCAGGCTACCGAAATCACGGTAAAACCCGGGCTTACGAACCAATATCGATTCCAATGGGATAAACATAACCGCAAAATCCGGTGACGAATTTTACAGTCACCCTCTAAGTCGCATGACCATGAAAAATAGTTCTGCCCTTCGCCCAAGCATGTTCCCTAGAGATGAGCACTGCTAAGATGGGTGTCTAAATTAATGGGAGAACACAGTGAGTGAATTTGAAGGAAAGGTCGCGGTCATCACCGGGGCAGGTAATGGTTTGGGTCGATCACATGCCCACGAGTTTGCTAAGCGTGGCGCCAAAGTTGTCATCAATGACCTAGGCGGCGCTGTAGATGGCAGTGGCGCCGGTGATGCAGCAGATGCTGTGGTTAAAGAAATTGAGGCTATGGGTGGTACAGCAATTGCCAACAAAGCCTCTGTAGCCGACAAAGATGGTGCAAAATCGATTATTGATGATGCGATCAGCGCATTCGGTCGTATCGACATACTGGTTAACAACGCTGGTATTTTGCGTGACCGCTCGTTCAAGAAGATGACGCTAGAGGAGTGGGATTTGGTCATGCAAGTGCACCTGAACGGAAGTGCCTATGTCACCCATGCCGCTTGGCCCCATATGAACGAACAGAAGTACGGTCGCATTGTGCTGACCAGTTCTGGCTCAGGCATATACGGCAACTATGGCCAGGCGAATTACGGCGCGGCGAAGATGGGTATGCTCGGGTTGATGAACGTACTGGCCCTGGAAGGTGCTAAGAACAACGTTCGCATTAACACCCTCGCACCGGGTGCCACCACGCGTATGATAGCCACCATTCCCGGACGAGATCTTGACGTGGACAACCCACCACCGGGTTCTGCGCCAAAACTAGTTAGCCCCGCAGTGCTCTACATGAGTTGCGAAGAAGCCCCCAATGGTGCGGTGATCAACGCCATGGGCGGCAAATACTATCGCTCCCAAGTGTTTGTGAATGAAGCAGTTGATCTTGGACACGACGCCACCTTTGAGGATTTGGAGACGCAAGCTGAGCGCCTCATGGATATGAGTGCTGCTAAGCCACCCAGCAGAGGGGCATAATGCCAACTTCCTCAGAAGTTTTCGCATCTGTCACGGTCGAACAGATGCGTCAAAGGCGCGGCGGTAAGTGGACACGTTACGGCGATGAGGTATTACCCTGTTTTGTTGCAGACATGGACTTTCCGCTTGCTCCGCCAATCCACAACGCTCTGAGTGAACAAGCCGCGACAGATGACTACGGATATACCATGCATTTTGCAGAACGGCCCATTGCAGAGATATTTTCTGCTTGGGCTGCGCGACGCTACAATTGGCAGGTAGACCCTGCCCGCATTGAAGGTTTGGTAGACATAGTGCAAGGCATATACCTTACGCTACAGTTGTACACCAAACCCGGCGACAGCGTGGTGACCTTAACCCCAACCTATCCGCCACTATGGCGCTCGGTAGCCAATACGGATCGCCGCTTAATTGATTGCAAAATGCAGATGGGGGCAGATCAATACGAAATCGATTTCGATAAATTGGCAGACCAGTTGGATTCAAGCACAAAGCTATTTCTGCTGTGCAATCCACACAATCCTACCGGGCGCGTATTCACCCAAAAAGAACTGCAAGGCTTGGCTGAGTTAGTTCTGCAAAATGACTTAATTGTATTGTCGGATGAAATTCATGCAGACCTGGTATACGCACCCAATCGTCATATTCCCTTTGCCAGCATAAGCCCTGAGATTCAGCAACGCACCATCACCATGACCTCAGCCACCAAGTCTTTTAACATTGGAGGTTTACGTTTTGCTATCGCCATCTTCGGTTCAAAAGCTTTACAAGACCGCTTCAACACTCTACCCAAGGGTGTAATTGGCGGACTAAACAGCATGGGCGCCATGGCCAGCGAAATTGCGTGGCGCGACTGTGACCAGTGGCTCGACACATTGGTTAGTTACTTAGAAAGCAACCGCAATCATCTTCATCAACAAATACAACAAAGATTCCCGAATATCAAACTCTGCAAACCTCAAGCTACCTATCTGTCGTGGCTAGATTGCCAACAGCTTGCACTCAACCAAGAGCCTTATGAGCATTTTCTAGAAGCGGGGAAGATCGCCTTCGGTAACGGCGATGATTTCGGTTCAGGTGGCGACGGATTTGTACGTTTCAATTTCGCCACATCGCAAACTACCAAATACTGGATCGCATGGCCGTTGCGCTGCCATCGACATAGAGCATACTTAACCCACAAACATAAATAGCCTGAACAAGAAGAAGCAACAGATGAATGACACACAAGCGAACAACACAAAAATAGACCCCGAAGAACTAAAGAGATATTCATTTTCAGTTTGGAGCTACAAACAAGGCGAGATGGTCTCGCTGATGATTCATCTCGGTGATCGACTAGGTTTGTACCAAGCAATGGATGGCGTTGGACCTATCAGCCCAGCGCAACTTGCCAAAATTACCGGCTTGCAAGAACGATGGTTGTTTGAGTGGTTACGTGGCCAGGCAGCAGCACGTTTACTCAACTACCATGACGAAGACCAATTCGAGTTAACTGCGGTGGGAGCGCAAGTACTTGCTAAAGAACAAGAAAGCCTAGCCTTTGCAGCCGGTGCATTTTCCGGTGGAATTCCTGCGCAGACTATCGACAAAATTGTCGATGCATTTAAAACCGGTATTGGTCTGTCTTACCAAGACCTTGGCCCCAATGCAGCCCACCGCACAGAAAGAATGTTAGGGCCTTGGACAAGACAAGAACTGGTACCCAATATCATCCCCGCAATGGATGGCGTAGTAGATAAGTTAAAGGCTGGCGCGGTGGCTGCAGATGTGGGTTGCGGAGGGGGTATTGCGCTGATGACCATGGCTCAAGCCTATCCTGCATCAACTTTTCACGGCTACGACCCAAGTGCACACGCCATCGAGCGATGCCAAGACAAAGTCAAAGAACTTGGGCTTACCAACGTAGAGCTTTTTATCGCCAGCGGTGAGGAATTGCCCACCACCCCTACTTACGATTTTCTCATCACCTTCGATTGCATTCACGACATGACACGTCCTGCGCAAGTGATCACCTCAATCCGCCAGGCGATGAAAACCCAGGGAACTTGGTTAATCAAAGACATCCGTAGCATGCCCGACTTTAAGCAGAATATGCGCAATCCGCTGTTGGCCATGTTCTATGGTTTTTCTGTGTCTGCATGCATGTCGTCCGCATTGTCTGAACCCGGTGGCGCAGGTTTAGGCACCCTTGGCTTCAACCCAGAAGTGGCCCAGCGCATGGTGACTGAAGCTGGATTTTCACGTTTTCACCAACACGATTTTAACGACCCTAGCAATTTGTATTATGAGGTAAGACCGTAGAATGGTACGCCCGGTAGGACTCGAACCTACAACCCCCAGGTTCGAAGCCTGGTATTCTATCCAGTTGAACTACGGGCGCCTTGAGCGAGGCATGTTGCCTGAGGACCTGCGACGAATCAAGGCTTCAAGCCTCATCCACTAACTACGCAATAGCCGACCAGGCACAGCACCTGTGTGTTCATTGTTGGTGAGCAAAATCTCACCGTTTACAATGGTATGCATAATGCCATCCGCAGTTTGCTTCAGACGTTTCGCCCCGGCCGGCAAGTCGTGCACAATTTCTGGCAGCCGTGCACCGACGGTATCCGGATCAAACACCACGACATCGGCCATCATGCCTTCTCGCAGCAAGCCTCGATCATGCAAACCCCACATAGTGGCCGTGTTGTAGGTGATTTGGCGCACAGCTTCTTCCAAGGTCAAGGCTTCACGTTCGCGCACCCAGTAACTGAGCAAATGAGTTTGTAGTGAGCTGTCCATTATTTGTGCAACATGAGCACCAGAGTCGGAAAACGTGACCACTGAGCGCGGGTGTTTGATCATCTCCAAAACATGATCTTGGTTTTCATTGGCAATCGGTTGGCGGAAAAACATCTTCAAATCACGCGCCAATGCCATGTCGATCATTAACTCGACCGGGTCGACACCTTTTTGTCTCGCTATCTCACCCATAGAAGGGGTCTCGTAGTCCATATTCAACATGGGATATACGTAGTCCCAATGTGGCGGCCGGGGTTCGGCGCCAACTATTCGGGGACCGGTGTATGGTTGGTTGGCTATTTCAACCAGCTTTGCCTTGAGGGACGGATCAGACAGTTTTTCTTTTTGCTGATGTAATGGCAGTTTACGAATATCACGCCATACCTCCCACTTGTCATACGGGGTATAGCTTTCAAATGACAGTAACGTGGTGAGTGCTCGACTGTGTACTTGAGCAAACATTCGCCCGCCGGCATCGGCAGTTTCATCCAGTAAATCGAAATAGGGTCGCCACAAATCTGGCGCGGCTCGAACACTGAACATGCCCCAAGTTTGCGTCACACCGGACTCCACTGCCAAGTCGCGCAATCTATTGTGATACTCACGTATCTTCTGCGGATCTCGACCCGGCGCTTCACCAGCAATCTCAAATATGCCTTTGCCAGTTTCGCCAACGGCGTTAACGATGGCGCGCACTTCATCCCAGGCAGCAATGCGGCTGGCTACGGGTCGTTCATCGGCAGTGATGTGATTAAATGTTCGCGAGGTGGAAAACCCAATTGCCCCTGCGTGCATGGCTTCTTTCACCAGCAACTGCATTTTCTTGGTGTCTTCTTCTGACGCTTCATCGGTGAATGCTCGCTCACCCATAACATAGGTACGCAATGCTGAATGGCCAATGTAACCAGCGTAGTTAATACCTTTTGGCAAACCATCAATCGCATCTAGAAACTGCGGGAAGGTCTCCCACGACCATTCGATTCCCTCCAGCATCGCCTCCCTAGACAAATCCTCAGCTCGTTCTAGGTTCCGAAATACCAGATCAGCGTCTTGTTGCTTGCACGGTGCTAGGGTAAAACCACAGTTGCCCATCACCACACTAGTCACACCGTGATAACAAGAACACGAACCGATAGGATCCCAGAATATTTGTGCATCCATGTGTGTATGACCGTCCACAAAGCCAGGTGAAACAACATGACCCTGTGCGTCGATGGTCTGTCGAGCGCGTTCATTTACCCGCCCAATTTTCGCAATTTTGCCGTCCTGCACAGCAACATCTGCGCGGTACCCAGCGCCCCCAGAACCATCTACCACCAGGCCATTTTTAATCAACAAGTCGTATGTCATAGCTACCCCTCCGCCAGCTAACGCGTAAGCTTAGCATCGTTGAAAAACATTATTCTCAGTATCCTTTTGTACTTCTCCTGCAACGAAAACCTGACCATTCATGACAATATAAACACCACATGGCAGCGATTGCACTGCGGCAAACGCCATGCCGACGTTAAATGTGGCATCACTTTTAGCGAAGCGGGCAGGCGACAAGGCACCTGTGAGCACTATGGTTTTATCGGCAAGCTGCTCACCCCACTGCATTCCTTGCATACATTTTGCCGTGCAGGTCATGGTATCGGTGCCATGGGTCACCACAACATATTGTTCCTTCGCGTCAGCTGCAGCTTGGGCGATGAGATTTCGATCATCGTCAGTCATCTCTAAGCTATCCATACGCATCACCTCGCGCACAACATAGCCGCCATCAACGTGAGCTTGGCGCAGCAATTCTTCCACCACGGAGTGACCAATTTCAAACGTACTCTTGGCATCAAAGTAAACTTTGTCGATGGTGCCGCCTGTGGTCAACACCGCAATATCATTAGTTAGCGCTTCAGGCATCGGATCAATCACTCATTTTGACATCGTAAAGGCAGCAGCCATGGTAACATTTGAGTCCGCCATCGTACTTACAACCACAACAGCCGAACATACGAAAGGTTCTGTAGAACATTGTCTAGCCTACCTAAACTCGCCTACACCATACATTCGGGAAATGGCCCGTACCTAGCCCTATTGCATGGTTTTCTTTCTTCTTCTACTCAATGGCAACATAATTTGGAAACTCTTGGAGAAGTATGCCAGCCGGTGACCATTGATCTGTTTGGGCACGGTGCCTCACCCGCCCCTAACAATCCAAAATGGTATCAACCTTCAACCTATATAAAATGCCTTGACGAAATTCGCCAACAGCTAGACACGCAAAAATGGTTCCTATGCGGTTACTCACTGAGCGCCGGGCTGACGATTCGCTACACCTACACGTATCCTCAACACGTGGCCGGGCATATCTTCACCAATTCTGCATCAGCCCTGGGTAAGCCTGAACAAGTGCAGAGTTGGCAGCGAGATGCCGCCTTCAACGCCGACAAAGTTGCTAAAGGTGGCATGAGGGCTATCAATCGAATCCCTGTCCATCCACGCTTTGCCAAACGACTACCGAAAGACATATACGATGCTTTGGTAATGGATGCCACCCGAGTCTCGATTCCGGGTATTGCCCATACTATGCGTGAGACCACCCCTCATACCAACGTTCGAGACATTGCCAACAACAACCCTTGCCCTGCATTATTGTGTTTTGGCGAACACGAAAAACGCTTTGAAGAGAATATGAGTTGGGCACGTGCGAACATGACACAGCTAGAAATTGCACTACTAAACGCGGGGCATGCGGTCAATATGGAAGACGCCCAAGGATTTAACGCAACAGTTTCTGAGTTTATAACCCGAATACTTAGCCAGGAATAGAAATCAATGCAATACATCACGCCTACCCAAGCACAAGGCATGTCTGGCTTACGACTTGCGCTAACCGCTTCGGTTCCTGCACCCTACTCGATGTCAGCAAGAGCCATATTCGACATCAAACAAATTAAATATGTTGCAGTAACCCAACAAGGTGGCGGACAAAACAAAGAGCTTATCGCTTGGACAGGGCATCGTAATGCACCCATCGCGGTGTTCAACAACGAGCCACCAAGAACAGGATGGCTGGAAATATTGAACTTGGCCGAACGTTTGGGTAGCGGACCAAGTCTTATTCCTGCGGACATTGAACAGCGTATGCAAATGGTGGCTCTTACCAATGAGCTGATAGGTGAGAATGGTTTTATTTGGCAAATGCGCCTGATCATGCTCCGCCTAGGCGGCTCACAAGCAAGTGCAGCAGCAGCAAAAAAGAACCCGATGTTTGCAGACTACGGTTTCAGCGAAGAAGCCAAGGCACAAGCGCTAAACCGGGCACAAAGCATCATGGCAAAATTCACACAGCACGTTACGCACCAGGTCGAACAGCACAGTCACTACCTCATTGGCAATTCTCTCACTGCATTGGACATTTACTGGGCATATTTCTCCCAACTACTTAGAACCTTACCCCACGAGCAGTGCCCAATGCCGGTAAGCTTACGCCAAGCCTATGACGCCAGCGGCAAAACATTAGGTGATTGCCCAGAGCAACTTATCGAACAACGAGATTGGATATTTGCCCATCACCTGAAATTGCCAATGGACTTCTAGGAGCCTGCGCGGTAGAAATATCCGTAGCGAGAAAGTACCACAGCGAGGCGACGCTTAAGCGGGGAACACAATGGGGAGAGTATTTTGAAAGAGACAGTCCAATTAGCTACCCGGGTGGCAGCCAGCAAATTCGACAACATACCTGCACCGGCACGAGAAGCCAGCAAACAAGCCTTGCTTGATTTCATTGGCGTCACCATCGCGGGCATGGAAGAGCCTCTGGTCAAGATTCTTAGACAGCAAGCACAAGAGCAAGGTGGCAACCCGCAAGCTTCGATTATCGGCACCGCAGAAAAAGTGAACATACAACAAGCCACTCTGATCAATGGGTCGGCTGGACATGCCCATGACTATGACGATGTACAAATGGCCATGTCGGGGCATCCAACAGTACCTGTTGCACCGGTGGTACTCGCCCTCGCCGAACAATACGGCCACAGTGGTGCCGAGGTCATTAACGCGTTTTGCGCAGGGGTTGATACCGAGTGTATTCTAGGCATATACGCTGGGTCTTCGCACTATAACAAAGGATGGCACGCCACCGGCACACTCGGCAGCTTCGGTGCAACCGCCGCAGCAGCGGTACTGCTTGGTCTTAATGTAGATCAAATAGCGCAAGCATTTGGCATTGCAGGGACTCAAGCGGCTGGTTTAAAAGCCCAGTTTGGCACCATGTGCAAACCACTGCATGCTGGGCATGCCGCAGCTACCGGCACCCAAGCGGCGACCTTAGCCATGCAAGGGTTCACTAGCAGAAGCGACATTCTTGAAGTAGACCAAGGTTTTATGGATACTCAGGCTGAGTCTGCCGACATTGAAAAATTTGCCAAAGCCCTAGGAAAACCTTCATTTGCCCAAGATATTTGCTTCAAATATCACGCTGCATGTTATCTGACTCATTCCGCAATCGAGGCGACAAATAACCTTTGCCAACAAAATGCATTCGACCCACAACACATTAGGGCCATAACCATCGAGGTGGATGAGGGCCACTTTAAGGTGTGTAACATACTGCAACCACAAACTGGCTTAGAGGCTAAATTCAGTCTTCGTTTTACTGTGGCTATGACCCTAGCTGGAGTCGACACTTCCAGCATCGCCATCTTCACAGATGCGCTCACACTAGACCCTGAGTTGACCAAATTTCGCGACCTCATCACGGTTAAAGCTCACGAGCGCAAAAATGCCGACACCATTGTGAGCATCGAAACCCAGGACAATAAAAATTATCGAGAAGCGGTAAATGTTGCCATCCCAGCTACGGATCTCGATGCGCAATGGGACAAACTGATCCACAAATTCACCACACTGGTGACACCAAAGTTCGGTGAACAGCGTGCACAAAAAATTATTCAGGTATGCAAATCGTTAGAAGAGCAAGACAACCTAGCGCCTCTATTTGATGCGCTAACAAATTGAGCAACGCCAAGTAAAATCGGCTAGAACCTATGCAGGAGTATAAGGTGAGTGACGAAACACTAGACTTTAGATCCCGTGCAAAAACTATGCACAAAGGTAATCGTTATGAGGACATGCAAGTGGGGCGTGTATTCGAACATCACTGGGGGCGCACCCTCACCGATGGTGACAACGCGTTATTCACTACCCAAACGCTGTCTTTCTGCCCACTTTATTTCAATGAGCCTTATGCCCAATCTTTGGGGCATGCAAAAACCGTGGTGAATCCGCTGCTGGTTTTTAACACCACATTTGGTTTGTCGGTGGAAGACCTGAGCGAAGGTGGCGGACCCTTTCTTGGTGTCGACCAATGCGAATTTGTCGAAAACGTTTATGTTGGCGATACCCTCAGTGCACGTAGCACTGTCGTTAGCGCTCGTCAAAGCAAAGGTAATGTAGGTTTCGGTATCGTCACCTGGCATACCGAAGGTTTCAACCAGCGACAAGACAAAGTCATCGAATTTCATCGCACCAACTTAGTTCGTCTTCGAAATCCGGAGGCATCATGAGCCAATCGACGACCCTCACCGGCAATCAAAATTATTATGAAGATTTCGAACTTGGCCAGGTCATGCGTCACGCCCGTGGTAAAACCATGTGCGAGCAAGACAATGTAGGTATCACGCTACAGGTTTTAAATACTGCTGAAGCGCACTTTAACGAACACCTCATGCAACAAAATGCCATGTCAAGAGAGGGTTGGAATTCTCGCTTGCAATTCGGCGGCGTAACCATCGCCATGATCATTGGATTGTCTATGCAAGACACTGGAGAAAATGCGTTACGCGAGCTTTCTCTAGACAAGATTCGGCTGAAAAACCCTGTCTTTCATGGCGATACGTTGTATGCGTACAGTGAAGTGCTGGACAAGGCCGATGAAAATGACGAGGCTGGTGTAGTTACCTTCAAGCACTTCGGCATCAACCAACACGACAAAGTGGTATTTGAAGGCGAACGAAGAGTACTGATCAAAAAGCGAATCCATACTAACCAAGGTGAATCATGAGCCCACAACCCGCGCGAGCAAGACGCTGCCAACTCTCTGTACCAGGCAGCTCCGAAAAAATGATGACCAAGGCTTCAGCATTGGAGCTCGACCATGTTTTCTTAGACTTGGAAGACGCCGTCGCGCCAAGCGCTAAAGTCGGCGCGCGAAGCATGATTGTAAATGCCCTCAACAATTTGACATGGACACCGCGGACAGTGTGTGTGCGCATCAATGACGTTCAAACCCAATGGTGTCACGACGACATCATCGAGGTGGTCACAGGTGCGGGAGAAAATCTCGACACCATCATGCTCACCAAGGCAAAAAGTGCTGCAGACGTCAGGTTCGTTCATCTCATGCTAGATCAATTAGAGCAAAAGCTTGGCCTTCAGCGTCGCATCGGTATCGAGTGCCTTATCGAAGAAGTTGAAGGCATGATGAATGTCGAAGAAATTGCTGCATGTTCCGATCGGCTTGAATGCCTAGTATTTGGTATGGGTGATTATTCCGCCAGTCAGCATATGCAACTCACGTCGGTAGGAAGTACTGGACGCTATCCTGCCGACATCTGGCACTATCCACGCTACAAAATGACCATCGCCTGTCGCGCAAATGGCATTGACCCAGTAGACGGACCCTACGCCAACTTCAAGAATTCTGAGGCCTATCGCCGCGAGGCAGAGCGTGCTCACGTATTGGGTATGGTAGGCAAATGGGCCATTCACCCGAGCCAAATCGACATCGCACAAGAAGTGTTCTGCCCAACCGCAGAAGACATTGCTACTGCCAGAAAACAAATGCAGGCTTACGACCAAGCGTTGGCAGATGGCCTAGGCGCAATCAACGTCGACGGTGTGATGGTGGACGCAGCGAGCATACGCATCGTTCAAAATATCATTGACCGCGCAAATTTGATTGGCGTGTAAAACCTTAAAAATAGAGAAAATCAGCAATATGACCAGCCACTACCTCACCGAAGAACGTCTGATGATTCAAGACGTCGCGCGGCAATTTACCAAAAACGAAGTTCTACCCATCGCCAACGAACTGGACCCAATACAGGGTAAAATTCCAATGGCGTTACGCAAAAAAATGGGTGAGATGGGGTATTTCGGTATTCGCATGCCCGAAGAACATGGCGGCATGGGTTTAGGCGTTTTTGAGTATTGTCTGATAGCCGAAGAACTGTCTCGAGGCTGGATGAGTGTTGCCAGCATTATCGCTCGGGCATCTTCCATGATGACAGTGGGCGGATGGTCTGAAGCTAAGCGTCGTGAGTGCACAGCCAAGGCTGCCCAGGGGGAGTACCTTGCTGCCGTTTCATTGTCTGAACCCAATGTTGGCAGCGACCTTGCCTCAGTCAGTTGCAAAGCAGTTCTAGATGGCGACGAATGGGTCATCACCGGCAACAAATACTGGTGCACCTTTGCTGACCAAGCAGACTACATTAGTTTGCTCGCACGGGTAGAGGCCCCAGGACAAGAAGATCAGTACAAAGGGCTCAAAACCTTCATCATTGAAAAACCCAGGGATGAGCTACCCAATGGTTGCCAAGGTTCCGCCATCCCAAAAATTGGCTACTTTGGCTGGAATACTTTTGAACTGGCTTTTGATGGTTGTCGCATCCCTAAGGAAAACATCATCACAGGTGGCGGCGGTGAAGGATTCAAAAACACCGTAAGTTGGCTCAACGTGGCGCGAGCTCACACGGCTGCACGCTCTATAGGACTTGCACGCGGCGCCTTAGAAGACGCGATGGCCTATAGCCATGAGCGCCAACAATTTGGTGTGCCGATCAGTGATTTTCAGGAAAACCGGTTCAAGATCGCGCGCATGGCCGCACAAATTGAAGCTGCCAGAGCCTTGATGTATGACATCTGCGCCAAAATGGACAGCGGCCAAACCTGTGACAAAGAAGCCTCCATGCTGAAGTGGTTTGCTTCAGAAATGGCCGAGCGAGTCACCTCCGATGGGTTGCAGATTCTCGGTGGGGCAGGGTATACCAAACTGCATCCCATGGAACGCTACTGGAGAGATGCACGCCTGACAAAAATATTTGAAGGCACCAGTGAAATACAGCTTCGTATTGTCTCGGATCGCCTGCTGGGTAAACCAACACAAAGGGCAAACTCTTAGTTGGCATACCACCCACTCTAGCGCCCCCTCGGCTTCCCACGTAGACTCAGAGAAAGAAATGGGATGAATGTTGGGAGAAACGCTTGTGTCGCGCGCGAAAACACTAGGGGAACTCAAAGCGAGCGGGTATCAATCTCGATCCGTTAAGGAAGAGTGCCGCCAAAATCTAATTTTGAAGTTGTCTCGCGGCGAGCGCCTTTTTCCTGGCATTGTAGGTTATGACCACAGTGTCATCCCGCAAATAACCAATGCCATTTTGGGGTGTCAGGACATTATTTTTCTAGGTGAACGCGGCCAAGCTAAATCTAGAATTGTCAGAGGCTTAATTTCGTTGTTAGATGAATGGGCTCCCATCATCGATGGTACTGAGATACCTGAAGACCCACTACAACCGGTAACTCGAGCTGCAATCAATTTGATTGAAGAACACGGCGATAACACACCCATAAAGTGGCTTTCTCGCGAACAACGTTATGGGGAAAAACTAGCCACCCCAGACATCACCATTGCCGACATCATCGGCGAAGTTGATCCAATTAAAATTGCTGAAGGGCGCTATCTTTCCGACGAATTGACCTTACATTACGGACTTGTTCCGCGCATGAACAAGGGCATTTTTGCAATCAACGAGTTACCAGACTTGGCCGAGCGCATTCAAGTCGGTTTACTCAATTTGTTAGAAGAAAGAGATGTGCAGATTCGCGGGCACAAGGTTCGGTTACCTATCGACGTATTTATACTGGCCACCGCAAACCCGGAGGACTATACCAATCGCGGCCGCATCATTACTCCCTTAAAAGACAGGTATGGTGCACAGATTCGAACCCACTACCCTGAACACATCGATCAAGAAATAGAAATACTACGGCAAGAGGCAAACGTTCTACAGATGTCTGACTATCTGCTCACGGTACCTGACTTCATGACGGAGATTATTGCTGAAATCACTCACCACGCTAGACGCTCGCCTGACATCAACCAGCGTTCCGGCGTGTCGGTTCGGGCATCGATCAGCAACTACGAAACCATGGTAGCCAACGCCTATCGACGCGCGTTGGTCCTCAACGAATCAGCAGTGGTACCGCGCATATCTGACTTGGATTTCATCGCTCCTTCGTTCCAAGGTAAGGTCGAGTTTGAGGCCATGGAAGAAGGCCAGGAAGACAAAATTACCAACCGGATAATCCAAGCAGCGACGAAGGCAGTTTTCAATCGCCGCCATCAACTACATGACGTACAAATCATCGCCGATGCATTTAGTGACGGCCTGCGTATAGAAATTGGCGATGCAGTGTATGTTGAAGACTATGCTGCCATCATTGATCAAATTCCAGGGATGAGCGATAGAATTGTCGCCGACACCGCAGCTACTCAAGCTGCAGAAGTTGAATTTCTATTGGAAGGTCTGCACCTGAATAAGCTGCTAAACAAACTCGTGGTGTCAGGCCGCGTAACTTATTCATCTTAGCGGTGGGTTTTTCGCGCAAACATCGATTCTCCGCCTGGGATGGCTCTCAAGAACCCGAGTTTGATCCTGAAGCAGTGATGAAGGCGTTAGCAGATGATCTGATTGAGTACGGCGACTTAACTTGGGCTGTGCGCAATCTGATGTCTAGGGGCATGCAAATGCCCGCAGGCGAATATCTTGCCGGGTTGCGAGACATGATTCGACAACTTCAAGAACAAAAGCAGCGTCAACTGAAGCAATTCAACCTAAATTCCATATTTAGTGATATCCGCAAGCGTTTGGATGAGATTGTGCGCATGGAGCGTAGTCGAATAGAACAATGGAAGGACAAACCGGAACACGATAACAATTTTAGCGACACATTGCTAAAGGACATCGCGCAACGCAACGATGCAATATTGAATAACTTGCCGCATGATACGGCTTCGAGAATCAAACATTTAGAAAAATTCGAATTTATCAATCCGGAGGCGCAGAAAAAATTTATCGCGTTGCTAAATGAGTTACGCAGCGCAGTGACCAACACCTTCTTTAAGGATATCGAAAGCATGGTCAAAGGCCTTGCTGATGGCGATGTTCAACGCCTCAAAGAGATGGTCAAAGCACTCAACAACATGTTGTCCAAAAACGCTGCCGATGAAGACCCAGAATTTGATCAATTCATGCAAAAATTTGGTGATATGTTCGGCAATAACCCACCACAGTCATTACAAGAATTGTTAGAACAAATGTGCGAAAAGATGGCCGCAGCACAGTCCTTGATGAATTCTATGTCACCGCAACAACGCCAATCCCTTGAAGACTTACTATCAGGTGGGCTTGGCGATTCGCAGCTCGAAGCGCAGCTAGCCAAACTCGCCAAAGAACTCGACATTCTAAATCTTCACACTTCGAATCAAGACAAGCATCAATATAATTTCAGTGGACAAGCGCCCGTCGCATTTTCAGACGCAATGCAACTCATGCAAGAAATGCATGAACTAGATGACCTCATCGAACAGATGCAAGCGGCTGAGCAGCGAGGCGATCTCAGCACCGTTGATAAAGACCTTCTTCGCGACTTGCTCGGTGATGACGAAGCAGACCAACTAGATAAGCTAGAAAAATTAATGAAACTGCTGGAACAGGCCGGCTACCTTAGAAGCACCGATGAAAATGGTTGGGAACTTACGCCACGCGGATCTCGCATGATTGGCCAACAGGCGTTAGGAGAAATCTACGCTCGACTAAAAAATCAAAATTTAGGTAATCACGCCATCCCCCGGGAAGGCAGCTTTGGCGAACGCATGGACGATACTAAGCGTTATGAGTTTGGCGACCCGTTCCACCTGCACATGCCCAGGACACTGCGTAATGCCATTAACCGCAACGGCCAGGGTGCGCCGATAAAACTCCAACCAGACGATTTTGAGATATATCGTAGCGAGGTGATCACCTCCACCGCTACGGTGATGTTAGTAGACTTGTCATGGTCTATGGCTCTGCGTGGATCTTTCATGGCAGCCAAAAAAGTAGCGCTTGCGCTGCATAACCTAATTACCAGCCAATATCCCCGTGACAGTTTTTACATTATTGGTTTTGCAGCTTATGCCAAGGAGCTTAAGGCCCACGAGCTACCTTATTTGCAGTGGGATGAGTATCAGCTGGGTACAAATATGCAGCACGCACTACTCCTCGCCGAACGCTTATTACGTAAACACCCTGGCGGTAGCAAACAAATCATCATGATCTCCGATGGCGAACCCACATCTCATTTGGAGAATGGCGAAGCGATATTCGCCTATCCACCCACGCCAGAAACTATTCGAGCGACGTTTCGAGCGGTAAAACACTGTACAACCAAAGGCATAGCCATCAACACTTTTATGTTGGAACAAAGTGAATATTTGCGCGCCTTTATGCAAGAGATGGCGCGCATCAACGGAGGGCGCGTGTTCTATACCTCTCCAGACCAACTGGGAGAATACATACTGGTCGACTACGTCGAAAATAAGCGCAAAAAAATCAGCCGCTAACCAACTTTCTCATCAGTTTCTGTCCAGGCACTTACTAGTATGAGCGAGGCAGCCCCAACACGTGTTCGGACACATAATTGAGAATCATTTCTTGAGATATAGGCGCAATGCGCATCAATCTAGCTTCTCGCCAATAACGCTCAACATGATATTCGCTTGCATAGCCAAACCCACCATGGGTTTGCATAGCTTGATCGGCGGTCTGAAAAGATGCCTCGGCAGCCAGCCACTTCGCCATATTAGCTTCGGCGCCACAAGGCAAACCGCGATCTAACATCCAAGACGCCTTACGGATCATCAACTCTGCGGCATCCAATCGCATTTTAGCTTCGGCTAACGGAAATGCCACGCCTTGATTTTTGCCGATAGGTCGACCAAAAACCACCCGCTCGTTCGCATAATTTACTGCTCGGTGCAAGGCCACACGCCCAATACCTAAGGCTTCTGACGCTACCAACACCCGCTCTGCATTCAATCCACTCAGCAAGTACTTAAAGCCTTTGCCTTCCTCACCGACTCGATCGGTAACATGAACTTCAAGATCGTCATATACCACTTCGCAAGTAGCCACCGCATTACGACCTACTTTTTCTATAGGGGATATCTCAACTTCGTCTTTTTGCAATTCTGCTAACAAAAGAGTCAACCCATCGGTTTTCTTCTTTACCTTATCTTTGGGCGTGGTGCGCACCAGAAGTAACACTCTTTGGGATTGCAATGCCTTTGTTGTCCATACCTTGCGTCCTTTGACAATATAGGTATCACCTTGTAGTCGTGCTGAAGTGGTAATTGATGTGGTGTCTGTGCCTGCATCTGGCTCGGTGATACCAAAGGCAACATGCAATTCCCCGCTAGCAACCTGCGGCAAGTACTTTTGCTTCATTTTGTCGCTACCGTACTTAACCACCGGCTCCATGCCAAAAATTGTTAAATGCAGAGGCGTTGCACCGTTCATAGCCGCACCGCTCGCCGCAACGGTTTCGAGTAGCAGGCTTGCCTCAGTAATACCTTGCCCGCTGCCACCATACGCTTCAGGTATCGCGATACCCAACCATCCAGCAGCCGCCATGTCATTATAGAAATCCCAAGGAAACTCATGAGCTTTGTCTTTCTGGCGCCAGTAGTCATCGGGATACTCCGAACATAGCTTGGCGACTGACGCTTTAATCAGTTCCTGTTCATCGGTCAATTCAAAATCCATACTGTTCCTAAGACTTCTTGTTTGCTTTGGCTTGCAACCATTGTAAGTTGTCTCTTTCACCGTGAACACAACCGAGGCGGGAATTATTTCCACCTGTAATTTATCCTTTCGAGAGAAACATGGCATTTAAACTTGAGACACAACGTATGCAAGCCCACGTTGAAGGTGGCATTGGCTGGATGATTTTTAACAATCCAGCGCGACATAACGCACTGTCCTTAGAGATGTGGCAGGGAATCAGCGACATTTTGCAGCATTTCACTGAAAACGACGACGTCAGAGTGGTGGTGATGAGAGGTGCTGGTGGGAAGGCCTTTGTGTCAGGCGCAGATATTTCCGAATTTGATGACAAGCGTTCAAACGCTGAACAAGAACGCGCGTATGGCAAAATCTCCGGGCAGGCCACGCGCTGGCTAAATCATCTTGAAAAACCACTGATCGCATTGATTGAAGGCTACTGTATCGGTGGTGGGCTAGCCACAGCGCTGGCTGCAGATATTCGAATTGCCTCAGCAGATTCAAAATTTGGTATTCCTGCGGCTAAACTGGGCCTGGGTTATGGTTATGAGGGCTTAGCCAAACTCGCCCGCGTGGTCGGTCCAAGCCACGCCCGCGATATCATGTTTAGCGCTCGCTTTTTCGATTCGAGTGAAGCCATGCACATGGGCTTAATAAATTTTGTTGAGGACCGGGATGATATCGAAGAAAAATGTTTGGCTTATGCCCAACGCATTGCTGCAAATGCGCCACTAACAGTACGAGCAGCGAAGGCTGCAGTGAATGCCTGGGAGGCGGGTACCAAGGAGAGTGATGTTGCCTTGGTACGAGAAATGGTGGAGGTTTGTTTCAACAGTGCCGACTACGAAGAAGGCCGAAGTGCTTTTGCGCAAAAGCGGACCCCGAAGTTTCGAGGTCACTAGCGCGGGCTACAGGTTAGGCTACACACTCTTTGCGTAACAACTCGATACCACCAACCTCCACAAGATAGTCGGTAAATGCCTCGGTGTTGAGTGTACTGTAACCAGAGCGCGCTTCGGAAACATGATTCTGTACTATCTTACTCAGAATATTGGGTTGTGCACATTGTAGTTTGCTGATCAATATCTCAAGTTCTAACTCAGCATCAAACTCACAAGTGTATGGGCCTACTTCTATGCCTTCCCTAGTATGAAAGTACCAAGAGCAATTGCGGGTGAATACCCTACTTTCTCGGTACC
>JAADHW010000043.1:813-3640 GCA_013151695.1 Gammaproteobacteria bacterium | reverse complement strand
CCAGCCACAAAGAAAACTACGACAAAGGTGATGAAATAGGCAGGTTCTTGCTGGGTTCAACCGTCATCTGCTGCTTTGCCGAGGGCAGGGTGGCACTCAATGCAGATTGGCGACCCGGTACTAAAGTTCGCATGGGAGAAAAACTAGGTGAATATATAACCTAGGAAACCTCTGATTAGGAGCGAAATGCCAACACCTCATCTAGGTGACGTTTCCCCATCGCCAACATCAACAAACGATCAACCCCCAAGGCAACCCCTGCACAGCTAGGCAGGCCGTGATCTAAGGCATGCAGAAATTTCGAGTCGACACGCCGAGTGGGCAATCCACGTTGCGCGCGCTGCTCAACATCGCTAGCGAAGCGCTGGCGATGTTCCTGCGGGTCTAATAGCTCCCAATAACCATTGGCAATTTCGACTCCATCGATAACCATTTCAAATCGCGCTGCGCCAGTTTCGGTTAAGCGTGCCAGTGCTGCTTGGTCTGGGGGATAGTTGACCACAAAAAAACGTCCAGGTTTGAGCGCTGCGCAAGCGTTAGCAAATTGTAAGTCGAGTTTATCTCGCGGCGCATTTAAGTCATCCACTAGGTCGGCGTAGTCAACTATTTGTATCGGCTTAGACCCAAGCACCACGTCAATCAACGCCGCCAGTTCCTGCATCAGCTGTTGATGATCAAAGTGGAGCCGATACCATTCTAAAAGAGTAAATTCAGGATTATGCCAACGACCTACTTCATCGTGTCGAAATACGGGTCCCAATTGATAACAATCTGGCACACCCGACGCCAATAAACGTTTCATGAAATACTCGGGTGAGGTCTGCAAAAAACCGTAGCCGGGAACCGCAATTGATTCCACATCCGCATCGGTCACTGTTGCTTCACCTAACAGTGGCGTTTGCACCTCGATGATATTTCGGTCCCACAGAAACGACCGAATTGTGGTTAAAAGGTTTGCCCGGGCTGTAATGGCCTCCATGCCAGCGCTGGGTTGCCATGAACTCAGAGCAAGCTCCGCTATCGGGCTCTACTGACGTATTCGCCAGAACGTGTATCAATCTTTAAGGTGTCACCTATGTTAACAAACAAAGGCACGCCCTTGATGGTGGCGCCGGTAGACAAAGTGGCTGGCTTTGTACCACCGCTGGCGGTATCGCCCTTCAACCCCGGATCAGTCTCGGTTACTTCAAGTTCAACAAAATTAGGTGGCGTCACAGCAATGGGATCGTCATTCCACAACGTCACAACATACACATCTTGTTCTTTCAACCAATTCACCGTATCGCCCACAGCAGCTTTACTGGCACCCAGTTGTTCAAAGCTGCCATCGGTTCTCATGAAGTGCCAAAATTCGCCGTCGGTATACAAGTACTCCATGTCGGTATCCATGACATCAGCCGCCTCAATCGATTCGCCCGACTTAAAGGTTCGCTCCCACACCCGGCCGGTTTTTAAATTTCGAAACTTAACTCGACTAAATGCCTGGCCTTTGCCTGGTTTAACAAACTCATTTTCTAAGATAGAGCACGGATCGCCCTCCAACAGTACTTTGAGTCCGGATTTAAACTCACTGGTAGAATAACTGGCCATATTTTTGTAGTTAACAATTACACAGCGTGCATGATACCTCCGATTCGCCTTCCTTGGCAGCCTCACATTGGACGTGAGGAGTTGGCGAACGCTTAACGGACCTAAAGATCTACTAATAAGGCCACGGCATGCGCTGTGCATTGTCGATATTGCTTTTGTTCTCATTTTCCTTACCAGCGAAGAGATAGACGCTGCATTTACAACGCCAGCCTGCGTATATTCGATCAATTTGGCCTATAATTTCGACTATGAACGACCTGGTAGACATCAAGCTAGACATCCCTCAACCGAAGCTTTCAAAACTAAGTTTCGCTGACACTAATGTCCAAGCAATCAATCAGTGGGCAGGTGAGCTGCCCTTGGTTAATACACCAGAAACCGCCACTCAACTCAATCTGGCCATGGCTGAAGTTGCCGAACTGGACGCCGAACCTCAAGCTAAGGTCGAATATCTAGAAGCGCTGCGCCCCTTAGCGCACTATATTTGTGCGCGCTTGGACCGTACCGCGATGAACAAATCTGGTGCCTCTACCTTACAAGCCCAAAGTTTGTTGCAAAATCTCACCCAGGGTTACAAGTCAGTATTTTTCAGTGCGCTCGACGCACAGCAGTCTGCACAAAAAACACCCGCCAAAGATGTATTACCCAATGCCATCCATCGACTGTTGTCCGACTGGTCCAGAATTAGCTTACGCGCACTACAGTTTCACGTCGCCTTGCCAAATGATTTTTGGTCCAATCTGCACTCTGTGTATTCTGTGGCCAAACAGTTGGCGCTTTGCCAATTCACGTTAGCGGATGATGAGAACCACAATAAGCAAGACCTCACCATCGAAGAAGCCTACCTACGCACACTACTTATCAATAGCTGTAAACCAAACCAGCTACAACAGCAGCAATTGGCAAATGTGTTCAGTGCCTTAGAAGCCTGGGCAGAATACGTAACTTTAGACAAACAGACCGCCGATGCATTCTTGGTAGTGGATCTAGCAAAGAACACAGGACCTCAATATGCATCGTTGAGTGACGATCTGAAAAATGGTCTGGGCTTACACACCGAAATTTTGGCCTACGAAATCGACGCCTATCTCAGCGACGTGAACAACACCCTAGCCATACCGGATAGCCTGGAAAACCCACTCCTAAGACAACTGGCAGAATCATGGAGCGTGGTCAAACCGAGAGCGTTTCGTCGCTCGTCTAGTGAATTGAACATCCGTTTGTGTGTGGGGCTAAG
>JAADHW010000043.1:0-807 GCA_013151695.1 Gammaproteobacteria bacterium | reverse complement strand
TTCACTACTTTCTATCTGGCGGCGTAGAGTTTGCGGAGCAGTTGACCAATGCTGATGCGCCCCTTCGACGGGAGGTAAATCCTTTCCTAGATGTTGATTACGAACCCGCCCATCGCGAGATTGACAGCGACCCGTGGTCGCAAGCCCACGATTTGAAAAATCGAATTCCTGAAAACCCAAACATCGAAAGCCCTGAACGCATACTACTCGAAGCGGCCAAACTGGAAGACAAACCAGCACGTCATTACGACCATTTTGAAACCCAAACACTAGACACGAGTCCTGGCGGGTACCGAATCAAATGGTCTAACCAAACGCCTAACCAAACTCAAGTAGGCGAGCTGGTGGCGCTGCGTGAAGACTCTGACTCACGTTGGTGTGTGGCAGTGATTCGCTGGATACAGCACGACGACACCTATGCCAGCATGGGGCTTGAACTCATTGCACCAAGAGCCATACCCGTCGCAGTACGCGCGATTCAACGAACTGGCGGACCAACAGACTATACCCGAGCGCTTCTATTGCCCGGTTTAGATGCCATAAAACAACCCGCAACCCTGATCACCCCAACCGTCCCCTTTACCCAAAGGCAGAAGGTGCACATCCAACGTCAGGGTATCCAAACTACCGGCCAACTGTTGGATTACCGGTTAAAGTCCCAAAGTTTTAACCAGTTCACATTCCGTATGCTGGATGGTTACTTGGAAAATAGTTGAACTAGCAGCAATATTGACAGCCTGTCAGCCATGACTAGAGAGGACACTACCCAAGGTCCTTAGCCTCAAAGGCTCAAAGAAGAATTTGAGC
>JAADHW010000290.1 GCA_013151695.1 Gammaproteobacteria bacterium | reverse complement strand
GACACCCAAAGCGGATACTGTGAAGGTGACCCCAGCAGAGGTTGCACCAGCAATATCAGTGGCAATCACGGTTAAGATTGCATCACCGTTAGCATCTGGGGCTAACGTTATATTCATATCAGTGCCACTGAATGAAACATCGCTAAATAAACCCGGGTTAGTATTTGTGGTAACCGAAAGGCTAAGCACATCAGCGCTAGTGACTATGTCAACGTCATCAAAAGCGGTGATAGCCGTGATTAATGTTGGGTCATCTTCAGTCATAGCAAGATTAGATATCGAACCGGAAACGAAGGGCGCATCATTCACTGCCGCGACTGAGACGGTAGCAAACGCTGCAACCGTAGCACTGGCTGTATCTGTAGCTGTGAGTTGGATCGAGCCGACACCAGATTGGTTGGCGGCAAAAACCATCGTAAGGTCGCCACCCACAAGGCTGAAGCTATCAAAAACATCAGTGGAGCCCGGCACGCCTGTGGCAACCACAGACAACGAATCACCCGTGGCAATGTCTATATCGCCAAAAACATTACTCACATCAACCAGCAAGGGCGCATCGTCTTCCATGGCAGACAAGCTGATGGAATCGCGTTGGCCACGAAAGGAGGATCATTTTCCGCCGAAACCGTGACGGATACGCTCACTTCTACGAACAATCCGTCACCATCAGTCGCTCGCACATCTACTGCGCCGCTTCCAAATTGGTTGGGTAATAGTGTTATAGACAATTGATCACCCACCATAGCTGCTGTATCAATCGCTGGGTTTGTCGAGCCCACTACTGAATAGCCAAGGGAGTCGCCATTGGTGGCAATGTCAACATCATCGAACACACCTGCTAAGCTGACAGAATCTGAGGCATCTTCGAGCATGGCGAAGCTTGGTACTGTGCCAACAACAACCGGTTGATCATTTACCGAAAGTACATTGATGGTGACGATAGCAGAGACGGTGTCTTCGTCGGTATCTTCTGCTTCCACGGTGACCGTCCCTGACCCATTTGCGTTAGGCGCCAACGTAATATTCAACATGGCACCGGTCATGCTGGCAGATGTAATGGCGGGATGAGAAAATTCTTCAACCTCTAGGGTCAATGAATCACCGAAAGGAATGTCTGGATCATCAAAAACACCAACAAAACTAATGCTGACGCCTACAGCATCTTCGTTGATATCAACGTCCGCAGGCGGGTTTGCCACAAAGGGGGGGGCCGCCACGGCGAGGGGTGATAACACCCACAAAATAAGACTCATGAGCGAGGCTTTCACAACTACACTAGCCATCGTATGTTCTCCACTTGAAACTTTTCTAAAAGTAAAACGCATAATCCTAATCCATCACCCGGCCGTAGCTACTCTGCAACAGCACTCGAGCATTGGCTGTACCGCCTACGCCCTGAGCAGTAATTCTAAATATTTCAACCACATCGGCACCAGAACTACCGTAAGTCTGCTGAAACTCGCCAGTGAGATCAGCACGATCTACTGATGCAACCCATTCAATAACATAACGTGGCGCAGCGAACACGCCGCTCACAGCGGTGGCAGCAACCACACTGTTAGTTCCAGACCAAACATTTGCGTCGAGCCAATTTTCCGCATCACCCATTTCTGCACTGTCATACAAACCGTTGTTACCTGCATCGGTAAAACCGGCAGTGGAGGTAATTAACTCCAACTGCGCCTCGGCATCGCGCAAGGCAGACTCAGCTGATTGAAATGCCAACATTGAGTCATGCTCGTTACGGGTCATGCGCACCTCAAGGCTGGTGGTTTGCACCGAAGAAACGCCAATAATGGTGAGTATCAGCAACAACACCAAACTGATAAAAAGTGCGACGCCCTTTTGCTGCTTAGGCAGCGGCCTAATTTGCGACATTGACTTTTGTGACATTGATTTTTGCGATATAGATTTTGGCTTGAATTGCATTATTATCTGCCCCACTAGCTATTTCTAACGTGGATAGTTTTCGTGAAGGTACGTTGAAGCGGTGCATCGTTGTTATCTGCTAACGACTCAACACTGTTGATGGTTAACGTCACGACCACGGCAACAATTGCTGTCACATCAGGTACCGCGTCCATAGAAAAGTATTGATTCACGTTCCTGATGTCATCGTTACTGGTGTCTACGCCGTAGAGAATTTGCATGTCCTCAACACCTTGAACCAACTCTACTGGAGCCCCCCGGCCCACTTTTTGCCAGAGAGCATCAATTGTGTTGTCGGCGGCATCTAATTGAGTACTGTCTGCGATGAAGAAAAATGACGACTCGAAAACCCCGACAATCGCATCCTTACCATAAGATCGGCCAACCACAGACAGCGTAGACGCGACAATATCACCACCACCAGTAAACACGTTCGCTGCATTGTCAAACAAACCGCCGCCTGCCACCCCACGTTGCAGGGTCGTTTGGTCGGCTGCTACAGCCACACCTGTAACCTTGAACATAGCGGCTTGCAAACAATCTGCGACCACAACCACATCATCTACTTCGAATGCTGGTTCTCCTCCCGGGGTGTCTGCAACCACATTCTCATTCCATTGAGCCGTTTGCGCCAGGCGCGCGACGGGTTGGCGCAACGTTCGAAACACCAAAATGTCCGCATCTCCATTCAGCTCGCCTCGATCAATCCCATTGTTGGCAATATGCACATTGGTGTTGACCCCACCCTCGCTACGGGGTAGTGAAGTAAGATCATCCGGCAGAAAGACTGCACCACCACTGTTTTCCCAACCATCAACAAACTCTGTGATGTTATATTCGGGTATCTCCCCCCAGTTGCCACCGAGATGCCGAACAATATTGTCATCTTCCGGCGCACATCCGAAGTAGCCTGCTGTACGCGCTGCCTTAGAGATAAACTCAAAGGAAAAGCGCGCGTTTTCTTGCAGCCGTGCCTGTGCATTTACAATCTCGTAAGTTCGAGTGTTTCCCACAAATAGCTGCACAATACCCGACACGACTAAAAGTCCTAAAGCTAAGGCAATTAGCAGCTCTAGGATGGTAAAACCGCCGTTCTTTTGGGTAGGCTTGTGTGTTGAAATACTCACTACTTATCCTTGGCTATCGATGGTAATGGTTTGGGTAGTATCGTTAAACCCGGTCCATTGCACTGTTACGGTAATGATGCCCGCACCATCCACCTCAATCGAACCATCACCGTTAGGCAGACCAGGCGGAGGGACAGCGTTAAAGATAACCCCGTCGGCGCGCAACGTAGTACAAATGTTGTTAGCATTAAAACTGCCCAAGTTACACTTCCATACCGCAACATCAAAATTTCGAATTTGCGCTGCAGTACATTCGTTGGCGACACAGTCCGTAGGGTTCGGTGGGTCATCACCCGTCGTAAGCAATACCCGGAACAGCGGCGCCAGGATTAACTCTAATGCGATCTAGAATATCGTAGGCTTGTTGCAAAGCATCTCCGCGCAACAACGCATCTTGATTGTTCTGCAAACTGACCATCTGCAAGCCAGTCACACCCAACACCCCAACACCCATCACCAACACCGCAACCAACAACTCCAACATGGAAAAGCCCTTAGCTTGCTTAGGTAAGAAGCCCTTAGCTCGCTTAGGTAAAAAGCCTTTAGCTCGCTTAGGTAAAAAGCCTTTAGCGTGCTTAGGTAAAAAGCCTTTAGCGCTCTTTGGTGAAAAGCCCTTAGTTGTCGTTACTGTATTCATCTTCAAGCCACAACCTTGCAAACCACGATTAAGGAAAACATTCATTTTCACCCACACTTGCTCTACCAGTAGCACTGATACGCATCACTCGACCAGGGTCATCATCAGCATCCGCCCCGCACAGTTCGACACGGCCGTTAGCAGCGGAGAGGGTAACGCCATTCACTAACCGACCAGTGGAATTGAAAGACCATGTATCTTGGTTATGCAGGCCGTCCAACCCATCTAACGTCATGCCTATCTCTGGCGTAAAGGTCGCCAATGGGGCATCACAATTGCCAGGATCACCCAACGTCACGCAAAATCCAGGACCCCATTCATTTGCTGCAGCCGAGGCATCTCGAGCTTGAACACTGACTACCGCGCCTTGGGTAACCGCTTCATTGCGCGCATAGTTAATCGCGCTCACCATGAGGTTGACATTAGTAGTCATGCGCCTTTGTTGGGTAAAATCGTTGAATGCAGGCAACGCATAAAGGAGCATGATGGAAGCAATACTTAATGCCACCATCAGTTCCACTAAAGAAAATCCTTGGGAGAAACCTTGGGTACGGGCTTTGAAACGTTGTTCGATCATGTTTTTACTCTACTGCTCTCTCCGTGGCGTCTATATCGGTTCTCGACGAGTGGTATCGATCATGGGTTAAGGCGCGCTAATCGTCATATATCCAGTCGTTCTCATCAGCGTCAATATTCCCATCACCACTCTGATCCCAAGTACGGATACCGGCATTGTTCAATGTAAGGTCTCCATAGTCGTCCATGGGGCTGCCGTTAGTCGCCTCTGCCGTTAACGTATAGGTGGTCGCTGCTGAGACAACCTCGATTTCATAACGCAAATTATCCATACTGAGTGGTCGGCATATATCAGCACTGATAGGTCCATCAGCAGCTTCTGCTATGCCATCATCATCAACATCTGCTGCGGGAGAGTACGAAAATGTCAGCGCAGATTGCCGCTCCAATGCTTGAGCGCAATTCAGCAAATCTGCTTGAACCTCAGTCAGATAAGATCGCTCGGAATATCGGGTATACAGGGGCACGGCGATAGAAGAAAGCATCGCCACTATGGTGATGGAGACTAACAACTCTACAAGCGTGAAGCCGGATTGTTTAATTCTATTCTGATACATGCGCAAGAGCCCTTTTTTAACCCGAATAGAGTATGCAAAGGGGTGTGTCTAGCGAAGTTAGAACTTACCAGCGGTACATTCGGTTTGACCAGCGGTCATATTTCGACGCAAAAGCCTGCCCGGCGCTCTCTCCAGGACTTTCTAGAGAGTCAATAAGACCTTGCCCACGGTTGTATTTCCCGCCATTAAGGCATGGGCTTGCTCAACCTCCTGGATAGGGTATTGCGCTTCGACAATGGGTTTGATCAGCCCTTGCTCAATTTGAGGCCATACATTGGCAAGTAATGCGTCCATGATCTGGGCTTTTTCTGGAATGGGCCGGGCTCGCAAGGTGGAGCCAATAATCCTAGCCCGCTTCATCATCAAAGCACCCAAATTCATTTCTGTGACCGCGCCACCCATCAAGCCGATCACCACTAGACGGCCATTCAGACTCAGTAGTTTAAGATTGTCTTGTAAATATTGGCCGCCGACAGGGTCTAAAATCACCTCCACGCCATCTTTCCCGGCCCACTCACGCGCAGTATCAATGAAACTGCCTTGATGACGGTCGAAACCGGCATCAGCCCCTAACGCTACACACTGCGCAATTTTGTCCGCACTGCCTGCGGTAACAAAGCAGTTGTTACCTGAACTTTTCAGCATTTGAATGGCGGCAGTGCCCACTCCACTGGCGCCCGCATGTAGGATCACTTTCTCTGTAGGTGCCAATGCTGCTTCCATGTACAAATTCAGGTAGGCAGTGGCAAAAACTTCCGGCAGGGCGGCGGCTTGGATAACATCCAAACCCTGAGGAACAGGCAGCACCTGACCCGCTGCAACCACCACTTGTTCTGCGTAACCGCCACCTGCAAGTAAGGCGCACACTGCATCACCTACCTTGACCCTTTGAACGCCTTCGCCGATTTCAATCACTTCACCCGCACACTCAAGCCCCATGATTAAACTGGCACCAGCTGGAGGTGGATACCCGCCAGACCTTTGTAACAAGTCCGCGCGGTTTATCGCGGTGGCTCGCACTTGTATTCTGACTTGACCGGCAGCACAAATTTCTTCTGGATAGTCAGCCCAGACAAGATTGTCGCCTTGGATTTGAATTGCCTTCATCTATACCTCTATTCTCAAATAGCCTAATTACCAGTTCTTCTACCAGTTCATGCGAATTTTTAGATCACGTTCGTGGAGATAAGATTTTAACTCACTTACCTTGTAGTCGCCGTAATGAACCATTGATGCAACCAAGGCAGCGTCTGCCTTTCCCTCAGTAAGGACTTCGTACAAATGTTCTGGCGTGCCCGCGCCACCTGATGCAACAACTGGAATGCGCACCGCCTCTGCGAGCATCGCAGTCA
>JAADHW010000294.1 GCA_013151695.1 Gammaproteobacteria bacterium | reverse complement strand
GAGCCAGACGACATTCGGCAACCAGACCCCTATCACATGGAAGCAAGTATCATATTTGAAGATAAGAAGTTTGGACGCATGGAACAATTCCAGAGAATCTTTGGTACTAATATCTTGACCCTCACGGGCACCATGCAAGGGCAAACCATGTGTACCTTGTTCGGTGGTAAACCCGAGCCAGGCAATCAAACACAGGGTTTTATGTGTACAGCTACTCGCAAGAGTGATGGAACCCCTGAAGATGACAAACGTGTGCAGATGGTGCTGGAGCTGGGTGAGGCGTTTTTCCGGAGCCTGTCAGAAGATGATGATCCAATAGTTCGGGTTGCAAGGTTTAGAAACGACAACCTCAGCAGCTCTGACTGGGCGTTGGCTAAGTTTTTTGAATACGTCCGCACGTTCCCGCGCGCGCACCCATCAAAAAATTTCATCAGTTAAGTAAAACCCTATTCTTTTGATAAGGAGTTCTTATGGATTGGTATTATTTTGTTGCCTATTTCTTTGCCGGTGTCTTTCTGAGTAACGCTGTTCCCCATTGGGTGATGGCGATATGCGGACAGAAATTTCCGACGCCTTTTGCCAAGCCGCCAGGTAAAGGTGAATCATCCCCGATGGTCAATATTGTTTGGGGGATGGCTAATTTGACTGCTGGTTTTCTGCTCTTACAAGTGGGCGAGTTCTTACTTGGCTTAAACTGGAGTACGTTCGCTTTCGCTGTGGGTATTGCCTTGATGAGTATCATGCTGACAAAACACTTTGGCGAGCTGTATGCGAATTAGCGTTTCCTCATAAGTATAAAGAAACAACACCAACCACGGAGCCTAGGGCCTTGCCCGCTGATGCTCACTTAGTCTGTTCAGGTCATAGGGTAATACAATGCAAGTCGCACACTTAGACGAAATTGAATGGTTTGGCCAAGTTGGTCATCGACAGGGTGGTGTCAACTTTAAGCGCCTGCTTCAAGGCGAAGAAATGACCGCCAACAACTTTGAGTTTAACTTGGCTAAAGTGGAGGAGAGCTACACGACTCCGCGCCATCGTCATAATTTTGACCAGGTTAGGTTTGTAATCGACGGGTCATTCGGTTTTTCTCGTGACCAGAAGCAAACAGCCGGTACTATCGGTTATTTTTCGGAAGGCACTTATTATCAGCAAATGGCAGACGGGCCTTCTCAAACAATACTGCTACAGTGTGCCAGCGCCAGTTGTGCGCCTTATGTCAGCTTCGCCAAACTACGCGAGGCTGTGGCTACCATAAAATCTGACGGTTTGGGAGAATTTAACAACGGTATCTTCACCTCGAAGGACAATGGGAAAAAGGTGAATAAGGATGCTTTTGAGGCGGCTTGGGAGCAAGCAACAGCACAAACAATTTCCTATCCCCGGCCTCGCTTTGACGATCCTGTCATCATGCAAACTGATAACTTTCAGTATCTTGATATTGTGGGCGTTGCAGGTGTTCAACGTAAGATCTTGGGGGCGTTTGGTGAGCGGAGATTAAAAATTGGATTTCTACGCTTTGATGCAGGTGCGACGATGGAATTGGATGGTCGCGTTGCGGGCGCGCATCTACTTTATGTCCTCGTTGGCGAATGTGAATTCAATGGACAAGCCTGTAGGCCAGGTTCTGCGATTCATGTTACGGATGATGAAGCGACGCCAATTTTAGCCAAAACCCCTTGCGAACTCTATTATGTCCGTTTGCCCAGTCGTGTCACAACCTAGCCGCTACTGGAGTTCTGGGTCGAGTAGGCGTTTAACTGCATCTGCGGAATGACGAATATGTCGGCGCATGGCTCGCTCCGCACGCGCTGAGTCGCCACACTTAATGGCGTCAAAAATATCTTGATGGTCCTGCACCGATTGGCTGGTAGAACCAGCTCCAGCGAGCACCTGTTGGAACTGAATACGAAACAACGGTAATCGCAACTGGGCAATGAGGTCACCAAGCTGTGGATTGCCTGACAAGACCACAATGGTATCGTGGAAAACTTCATTGGCCAGCATGTACGCAGTAATATCCAGGCTATGTTCGAGCTTTGTTGTGCTATTTTTTGCAGTTGTGAGGCGTTTTAAATTGTCTGCCTGATTAATGTGTTGGGCTGCCAGGCGTGCGGCCAATCCTTCCAGCATTTCACGAATATTGTAGACATCCAGGGCCTCTTCGCGACTTAGGCGTTTTACCGATACACCTTTGTTAGGTTCGATGATGACTAAGCCCTCACCGGACAACCGCCACAGTGCTTCACGCAACGGTCCCCGACTCACCCCAAGATCTTCGGTGAGTTGCGCCTCGATCAACCGCTGCCCAGGCACAACGCGCCCGTCACGTATACGTCTACGGATCTCATGGACAATCTGTTCTGCAACTGTCGGTTTCTTCTTGTTCATAAATTTGGTTATTCCATTTTGATCGAGTGCTTTCTAATCTGCCAGCCAAAGTCGCAGTCGTAATCCCCAAGGTGTGGTGTAACCCATTTCACTTGCCATAATTTTGTTGTTGCGGTCAATTACAAAACTGGCGGGGACTCCGACCACACCATATTGGCCAACAAACGTGCCTTGTTTGTCATTAATCACTGCAAAACTGAGATTGTGTTCGTACAGATAACTTTTGACGTCATGATCACTGCCTGATTGCATGGCAATAGTCATGACATGATAGTCTTTACTTAAGGCTTCAATGCTGTCTTGTTCCAGTTTACAAATACCACACCAGGTAGCCCAGAAATGTATCAGAATGGGTTTGGGTTGCGCACTATACAAATTGAAATCCTGTTGTTGTAGTGTTGTTGCTCGGATGTCTGGTGCCTGCCCAGAAATCATCTCTCGTTGCATATAGCCTCGTAATGCGAAGTAGAGGGCAACAAAAAACAGTATTTCCAGCGTCCATCTGAGCCAGCGTTTTTTTAAAATCGGTTTTATATTCATGATGGTTAGTTTGCAAGAAAGCGAGAGGGTTTCACATCCGGCAGGGTTCTTTTTTCTAATTCACACCTCTATCTAGCGGGTGCGGGCGCAGATAAGGGTAGGGGTGCCGTGGTGTTGGCTTACCGAGGTTACAGACGACGAATACGCAAGCCTTCTTGGTATCTTCAAGAGCGCTCCATGTGATCTTTACAATCGGGAGGTTCTGCGAGGACTGAAGCTGTACGTGCAGAGTGTATTTAATATAGATGACACCGGTGAAGATTTTGGTAGCCGCGCAGCGCCAACAAAATAGATACGCTTCGCCAGCACCGTGCGATAACACGGTAACCGACACTTCTTGGTCAATTTTCAAATCGGCAGACCCACCTTTGCTGATTTGAGTACTTCCAATTTGCGACGAAGAGGTGTTTAATTTTTCCTATCCTCGGATCCACTATAAATAGCTGAAGAGTTTGTCTTTAGTCCACGGAGAGAGCTAATGAAATACAGGCGATATCTGTTAGTACCTATATTTGCCGCCCTGATACTCGGACAGGCAGTAGCCCACGAACCTGATACCTCGATTCAACCCACGGGACTGAACGAAGATGCGGTTGGAACGGTTCATTTCACCAATAGTTGTGCGGAAGCCGTCCAGCCCACATTCAACCGCGGCGTCGCCCTGCTGCACTCGTTCTGGTTCTCCACTGCAATTGACACTTTTGACGAGGTATTAGAATCGGATCCTGGGTGTGCCATGGCAGAATGGGGTAAGGCCCTGTCGCACTGGGGAAATCCCTTAGGCAGTACACGGGCCAAGACGTTGCTGCGTTCTGGTGCGGAAGCGGTTGCGCGCGCGCGCAACCTACGTATTGGGAGCTCGCGCGAACGTGACTACATCGAAGCGGTCGCAGCACTCTACGAAGATTTTGAGAGCACCCCCGACCATCCCCGCGCGGTCGCATACGAAAAAGCCATGGAAAGCCTCGCTGAGCGCTACCCGGATGACGCCGAAGCGGCCATCTTCTTCGCCTTGGCGCTCAATGGCACTGCAGACCTCACCGACAAGAGTTATGCACAACCATTGCGGGCCGCCAAGATCCTTGAACGGGAGTTCGAAGCACAGCCGAATCACCCCGGAATCGCGCACTACATCATCCATAGCTATGACGTACCCTCGCTCGCCAAGCATGCACTGCCAGCGGCGAGACAGTACGCGGGAATTGCGCCGGCTGCGCCGCACGCACTGCATATGCCCTCACATACCTTTACCCGGCTTGGGCACTGGCAGGAGTCGATCGACACAAACCTGCGCTCCGCCGATTCTGCGCTTGCAGCAGGTTCGCCAGCCGAAGCTCTTCATGCGATCGATTACCTGGTCTATGCGTATCTGCAAACCGCACAGGATGGTGCCGCCAAACGTGAGATGAAGCGCGCACTGGAAGTCTTCGAGCAGGTCACACCCGATGATCGCTATATGGTAGCCGGTGCGTTTGCTATAGCAGCTGTTCCAGCACGCGTAGCGCTCGAACGCGGCGACTGGGCCGCGGCAATGCGAATCTCTGCGGTAGAAAGGACGACCCCGTTTGTTGACGCCATTGTGCATCTTGCGCATGGGCTCGGTGGCGCGCACAGCAAAGACCTTGATGTGGCGCGCGCAGCTATTGCCGATCTAAAGATCGCCGAGGATAAGCTCAGCCAGAACGCTTATTGGGCTGGACAGGTTGCCATTCAGCGCACTGTCGTGGAAGCCTGGCTCATGCTCGCCGAAGGGAAGAACGCGAAGGCGCTGACGAGGATGCGTGAAGCGGTAGTACTTGAAGATGCTACGGAGAAGTCTGCCATTTCGCCGGGGCCACTCGCCCCAGCGAACGAACAGCTGGGCGAAATGCTGCTCGAGTTGGGTCTTCCCGCCGAAGCCCTGGTCTCTTTCGAAAAGGCCATCGAGAAAGAACCCGGGCGCTTTCGTGGCCTCTACGGCGGTGCGATCGCCGCCGACGCCGCGGGCCAACTCCAGCTCGCGCGCGAATACTTCACGCGTCTAGTGAAAGTCTGTGAAAAAGCGGATGCCGAGCGACCTGAGCTGGCGCGCGCGCACGCCTACCTGAAGCACGCAATGAACTAGCGGTGAAGGCGAATACTCAAGTAGGCAGCTCACAGCCCATTCATCTGTTTTGATGTGAGCTGTTTTGAAACACTTCAGATAAACGCATCCGCAGCTATCTTGAGTAGGGTTAGAAACTCGGCGCGTTAGTCGCGAGAGGTCTGTCTAAGGAAGTTTTCGAAGCCTTCTTCCATTTATACGCAACCGTATCGGGTAAGACTTTCGTTCCGGTACTGAACTTAAACGGCACAGATATACCACTCGGATATGTCATCTCAACGTAATAAACAGTATAACCGGACTTAGGAATATCAATCTTTGCCACATATTTTCCCGGCTCGATCTCTTGTAGAGGACTGGATTGATACGCACGACCAATTCTTTCCTTCATAAAGTTCCGCTCCTGCTGATTGTGTGCCTGCCAAAGAAGAACTTGTGTAGGCCGATCGAGACTAAGAACTGTGATGGTTCCGTCTTTGGCCATATCCCACGAATAACGCGGCATGGATACATTGTGCACAATCGCATGGTACCAGGCACGTATGCTATCCAGCGCGTCAGTTTGATTGGTAATGTTGTGATCGGAGTTGGGGACATACCGCAGGTGTTTTTCGCCCACTAAGTCGTCCCAGTAGAACTGCCAGGAATCTGGTAAGAAAAATTGATCCCCTGTAGAGTTAAGAAGAAATTTGGGTAAGTTGAGTCGGTCACGATAGGCATGGGGCTCCGTCATTCTCATGATCTCGCCAAATTCAGGCGTATCAACCCAATCCATGATACCCATGGCTGTATAGTCGTCTATTGCGTCGGCGTAGCGGCCATACACATTAAAGTGATGTTTGAACGATTCTTCGAGGTTCAGCATGTCGATCACGATGGGTATGACTGCAACCACTCGGTTATCTACCACTGCCGTGGTCCACGCAGTCCAGCCCCGTTTCGAGGCCCCCGCAACAACAAATTGATCAACCTTGTGTCCGCCACCTTGTGCAGATGCTAACAAGTCCGTCACCGTATCCATGGCACGCACCGCAGCTTTTGTCATCGGTGGTCGAATGAGCCAGGCTTCATCTTGGGTGTGAAGATATTTGTCCCAGACATAGGCGATGGCAGCATCCTCAGAACGATCTTGCGTTTCATCTCCTACGAATACCAAGGGCTGATTCGGTACCATGTACAACGTAGTTATCACCGACTGCGTTTCTTTGGCCATCACAACGTCATGTGCCGGAGCCGAGTCTCGCGTTGGTTGAAGCTTGTCGCCACCGGCTATAAAAAGTAAGCCGATGTCGCTGGCGACTACATCGGGTTTGGTGATGGTCATCACGTGTTCCCAAACAGGCAGATTAACCTCTTTCTCAGTCAACCATTGTTGCGAAGTCATATCCACAATGTATGTCGTGTAGCCCTCGCCTTGCACTGTAGCCGTCACTGCATATCGATAGTGTGAATCTGGCGCAGCAACATAACGATCCAATGCGGTAATTTCTAACCCCGCCGATTGCGCAGAAAGCGAAACACAACAGAAGATTAAGGCGCAGCAGTAGTTCCTCAGAGCATAGATAATTTTCACGTTGACCCTTCCACCTAGAATACTAAACCCTAACACGTCGAACTCACTGAACACATCGCAGTGAAAGCGATTCGCCGTTTGGTCAAAGAAGGTTTAAACAAGCCAGTTCAAAAAGGTCAATAAGCTAACCCTTACCAAAACTTCGGATGGATATTTGGCGGGGTTGGTTTGTGCTTAAAAACCTGGCCGCGCACGCCTAAGAAGCAGAAACCGGTTCAATGTTGACGTCATGTTCGTTCAAAGCGCGAGTCCATGCCGCGAACTCGAGCAAAATGCCATCGGGATCTTTAAAATAGATGGAGCGTACATAGGTCGTTTCTGTAATCTCCAGACTCGCCTGGTTTTCAGATTCGTCGTGATTGAACACAGCGGTGGGATTCACCCCTGCCTGTTCTAACTTTTTCTGGTACTCATCCACTTTGTCCATTGGGATATTAAAGGCAACGTGATTCATAGATGCGGGCGCTGAGGAAATATCTCCCTCGCCGACCATAGCTGCCGGGTGGCTAACCCCAGGTATACCTTCCGCAGCGTGAGGGAACCAGAAAAAGGCAAGTTGGTCACCGTTGCCGATATCGAAAAAAAAGTGCTGACCCATGTCGTGAGGCAAGTTTATGGTTTTGGTCAGGGGCATACCCAACACACCGGAGTAAAAATCCACGGTTCTCTTCATATCTTTACAAACCAATGCAAGATGATTAATTCCCCGAATATCAAAATTTTTGTTATTGGGCATTTTCGCTCCTCCACCATTGGGATGCACTCAAGTTAAAATTCACCGACAACTCCAGACCTGCTCAATTATCGCACAATTAAGATAGGCTATCCTCATGAAGCGTTAGGAATTATGTAGTTGACTGCTGCAACGATGGAGTATAGATCTAACAAGCCTCTACACAGTAGCGCAGTTATCCACAGCACCTTTTGTTTTTTCGTCGTCAAATGTGGCGCCTGCCCGACCGAGGTAACCCATGACCGCACATACGATCTCATCAACCAGGACTGTCTCAGTAAACTGCGACATTCCACTTTTGTTAGCTGCGTGTGTCAGTGAAATGACTATATCGGTGCAAACCTGGCCCTTAGTTCCAGCGTGGTGACTTGAGAGCGCGCCATCTCTCAACAACAATTTTTCGATCAAATTATGCTTCGGTTTGACCATGTAAAACCGGGGTTCGTTCTTGTTGAGTTCAAATGCAATGTTGGCATATCGTTCACTCAATAAATAGTGAAGCTCAGGGTCTGCTGCGTGTACACGAACGTTTGCAGCGACGATGTTTTTAACGGACATCTCGAAGTTCACCCCTTCGTTTAATTCTGCCGCACGTTGCATTGCTTCATGAACTTCTTGATGGTGACGGTGGCGCAATTCGGCGATCAACGACTCCCGGTTAGAAAAGTATTGGTAGAGTGTGCCTACACTGAAACCGGCGAGTTCAGCCACGGCATTTGTTGTCAGACGTTCATAGCCGCGATTTTTGAGCAAATACGCGGCGGCGTCGAGAATTGCGTTTACGGTAAACGTTGCTCGCAGCTGGGTCGGTTTTTTTCTTGGTGACAATTTTGATGTTTGATTCGACTTCATACCCAATACTCTGGACTCGAATCTTAGACTAAAGAAAGAGCAAACCTGAATCAAGGAGATCGAATGTCTCCCAGAACGTGAATAATGCTATCTAAATCTTAGACTTACGAAATGCGAGCCATCTGCTGCTATCAAAAGACTAGACTAGGTTGGAATGTGCTCTGCACTAACAAGGTAACTGAACCCATTGAAAAGTACAAAGTTTCTGACCCGTCAAACGAAAAATTTTCAGTATCTGATAACGATGGGCTTATTGGTGATTGGTCTAAGCAGCAACAACGTTTTTGGCGATACCGTTTCCAGTGTAGAACTGTCTTCTGAGGAACCCTCGCAAGTTTACGCAGAAAACTGGTATCGATCGGTTCGCATGTCAACTTGGCTATGGGAGGGTGCCGACCAGGCTGTGATTGAGGCCACCCTGGATCGCATTAAGCGAGCGATAGGCACACGACGTTGGGCACATCTTGCAGATACGATCCTTGAGAATGGGGCGGGGCATTGGTCTTACGAGTTCAGCGCCACTGCTGACCAATTGATGTCAGATGCTTTTGCTAGTGAAGCGCAAGGTAACCAAGAGACGGCACGCAGCCAATTCCTGCAGGCATCAATCTACTACACTATTGCCAGTTATCCGCATTTACGCGACAAGGTCTCACGCGCTGCATTGGCCAAAGCGTTTGATGCCTATGAGAATGCTGGACGGCATTTCCCGGTCGAACTACAAAACTGGGACTTTATAGTTGATGGTGTTGCGTTTCGCGCTTATCTGCATCTTCCCAAAAGCCCTGGTGACGAACCCATGCCGCTGGTACTCAAAACCGGTGGCATGGATGTTCTGAGTACCGAGTTCTATCCCTTGTATGATCACTTTAGTCAGCGGGGTATCGCGCTCATCGTGTTTGATATGCCAGGCACAGGTAATGAGGGCGTCGTCGATGAGAATGCAGATAAACACCATAGCGCGGTACTGGAGCGTGCTCGAAAAGACCCTCGTTTTGATGCCGAGCGCATCGCGCTCTGGTCGGAGAGTCTGGCTGGCATGCCTGCTGTGAAAATGGCAATTACCCACCAACATAAACTGGCCGCTGTTGTTAACAGCTGCGGTTTAGTGCATGCCACGCACGTGCAGGAATTTGGAGAGGTACCATCGGCTGATGAGGTATTGTCTGCTTACTTGAATGGGCAGTTGTCTGAATCAGAGATTGAAGCAGCCAACCAACAACTCAGTACACCCGCAAGGCGAACAATAGCAGAAAGTTTTCAATATGAGGTTTACGTTGACCGTGTACGGGCGAAACCGGGGTCGTTGATAGACTTGTTATCAAAAAGTCATCGTGTGTCGTTGAAAGTGCAAGGGCTGCTTGACGCAGGAGTAGTGACTGAGGTTCCTATCTTGACCACCAATACCCACGTCGATCAACTCGTTCCGCTATCAGAAAGCCTGATGGTTACAGACGCAAGCAGGCGCGGCACACTTATACTGTTTGGTGAACACGAAGGTCATTGTGTTGATCAAAAACTAGAGGTGCCAGTAGTGGTTGGGTGGTTAGCTCGCGCACTAACATCAGCTAACTGAGGGTAGACCTATCAACAACGTATGCAGAGCTTTGCTAGACAACCACAGAACACCCAAAAAGGAGTCCGAACAATGTTTCGTTTAGCACTTGGTTTATTTGCCCTGAGTTGTCCTTTGTTGCTGTGGGCAGCCGCACCTTATGTGAATCCCGACAAGGATGCCGAGTACTTTGGTGATCCACAGCAGTTGTTGTTCTTGCAAGGTAAGGCCAAGGTTGCTGCTTTTCGTAACATGGAAACGTTATTCCCCACCCGCAAGATCGAAGCCGCAGGCGAGGCCTCCCCTTTACCTGCTGCGTTAAGAGACTTTTCCAATTTTACTTACCAGCTAAACGGACAGCAGCGAACACTTGACGATTTTGTCGATAGCGGTGAAATTGTTGGTTTGTTGATCATAAAAAATGGCAAGGTCCTGCTTGAGCGCTATGAGGCGGGCAACGACAGAAATACGCTCTGGACGTCCTATTCAATTTCTAAATCTGTGACTTCGATGTTACTTGGCGCAGCCGTTAAGGACGGCTACATTCAGAGCGTTGATGAGAAAATATCTGACTATTTACCACGCTTGAAAGGAACTGCCTACGACCAAGCCACTATCAAGAATGTATTACAAATGTCATCCGGTACGCAGTGGAACGAAGACTACGCAGATCCATCATCGGACGTTAATAACACTCCAGGTGATGTAGTCAATCTGATCAAATTCCTCGGCACCAAGAAACGCATTGCGCCTCCTGGCGAAAGGTTCAGCTACAATACTGGAGAAACCAATCTGGTAGGCGCGGTGTTACGCGCGGCCATTGGTAATAATCTTGCAAGCTATCTAACGGATAAAATCTGGATTCCTTACGGCATGGAATCCGATGCGGCTTGGGTACTGGAAGCTCCAAATAAGGGCGAGCTTAGCGGATGGGGACTAAACACCACCCTTCGGGATTCCGCCCGACTAGCGTTGTTTGCGCTGGGTAATGGCAAACTACGAGATGGTTCTATGGTTTTGCCAGATAGTTGGATGACTGATTCGACCACGCCGTCACAAGGCTTCGTCGGCTACGGTTATCTCTGGTGGCTTTTTGGAGATGGAGTGTACGCCGCATTGGGCATCTTCGGTCAATCCATCTTCACCGACGCTAACAGCAAAACTATTATTGTCAGTCAAAGTGCTTGGAATACTGCTGTTGGAGAGGACTACCAGGAAAATCGCCGAGCGTTTATGCAAGCTATGTTGCAAGCGTTGAACGAAGAAACCGACGGGCTTTAAAACGCGACTGAACAGAATTGTATTGAGCCGAGGCTGCATGGCGTAAAAAGACGAATGCTGGGCGGCAGCTAAAGGTTAACGTTTTTTACCTTGTAACAGATTAGCTGGCGAAAACTGGTCTGTGAAAATGCGAGCATCTTGTTGCCAGTTGGGCTTGCGTTTTCGAGCCTTAATAATGACGTTTGCGTAGCGGGTGATAGGTACTGCGTAGGGTTTCAAGCGCGATTTAAGGGCTGCTGCAGTGGCTCGTAGAGTTTTGTCGTCTAATGCATTGACCGGCGCTATGATCATTCGATTGTTACTCTCAGCAATCTTGAAGTTAATAAAAGCCCCGTATACAGAGGCGTAGGTTGCTGATTCGTGGCTGTACAAATCGCTCAGAGCAAACGTATTTGAGATCATCACACCGCGATCTGACAACAAAGCCTGAATTTCCTTTAAAAATTCTTGGGTCATTAGGTGTTCGGGAATATATTCACCGTTAAACGCATCTAACAGGATAATGTCGTATTTGGTGGTGCGGTGTGATGCTCGTTTTGTCCAAACTCTTGCGTCTTGAGTATGTACGATGAGTTGAGGAGAGGGCTTTAAACCGAAGTATTCTTTTGCTACTTCAACCACTGCCGGGTCGATTTCAACGGTGTCTATGATGGCGGCGGGAAAAAGTTCGTTAAGCGCAATGGGTATCGTTCCTCCCCCGAGTCCTATGACCAATATCGTTGATGGCTCGGGGACAAATAGTAAACTCGCCATGGCCATACGCGCATAAGGAAATACCATGGTTTTGGGACGTTTTGGATTTATACAGCTTTGATAACGCGGGTCTCTGCGGACGTCAAATAGCAAACAAATGAAGTCACCCGTTTCTTTGACCACGATGCGATTATAGAGCGAGTATTTGTCTTGTAAAATTCGATCTGACCACGCATGGCTACTCAGCAGTAGCAGGCAGCAAAGCGCTAGGCGTAAGTACCCTGATGATATTTTATAGTCGTTCAAATTGAAGTGCTTTTGTTAACGCGCCAATGGGTAAAGGCTGCAAGTATAGACATGACAACCAATGCGAGGGTCAAATAAGTAAGAATTTGATTAACTTCGAACCACAATACAAAGTAGAACGAGGTTGCTAATGTACCTAACGCGCTGCCTAGCGTGGAAACGAAATAGAGACGGCCAGCAATCTGACCAGACGTTTCAATGTTATCAACCAGGAGTCTTACCGAGTAGGGAGAAATCATGCCGAGGATAATAGTGGGGATCATGAACAACACGCTGGCCGCTGCTAGCGAGCCATAACGAGGGTCTTCAATACGGTTAAATATCCATTGCATAGCGGGTTCTGCAAAGAGAATCAGCGGATAGAGTAATACCGCGCTGACAAGGAATATGTACCCAAATTTTTTTAAAGTGGGCTCGCGAACCGATAGTTTACCGCCAAACAGGTAACCCAACGCCAAAGAGGCCATGAATACGGTAATGATGCTGCCCCAGACATAAATACTGTTGCCAAAATAGGGTGCTAGCACACGGCCGCCTAACAACTCCATAGACATGATGACAAAGCCGCCAGTGAAGGCGAGAATATAAATTACAGGTACCACAAGCACAGTGTACAAAGTACCGGTGCAAAGTTATAGGGAAGATGGCAATTTCTGTATGGAAATTAGCTAGAACTCTATGCGAAACCCGGCATATGCGGTGCGGCTTTTGTTGGGGCGTGCGCCGTAAGGTTGCCGGCCTATAATGTCTTCTTCACCCGTGAGGTTTTCTACGCGGGCAAAAAGTTCGACGTTGTCGGTAAATTTATAATTGCTTGATAGGTCAAATGTAAGCGAGTTATCCGTGCGTTCGAAGGGTCCGCATGATGCCAATACACACACTTCGTCAACGTAACTTGCGTTGACAAACAACGCCCACTTTTTCTGTTGCAAGCCAATGGTCATGTTGAGCTGGTTTTTTGGTAAGTAGGGGATCGGATCGCCAGCACTGACATCACCAAAAAAATCCGCATCGGCAATGTCCGTGTCAAATTGGCTGTCGATGTAGGTATAAGACAGCTGCACAGGAAAACTAAACTCGCCATTGGCGTTAAGATGGGTAGAGAACGACAATTCTAAACCTCGTACGGTAGCGGCGTCACCGTTGAAGGCGTCACCTATGACACAGTCAGAGCCTGATGAAGCGGTACATTCACCCAATATATTGTCGTAATCGCTTAAGAAATAGGCGGTTTCAACAACCACATTGCCATTGTCGAAGCGTATCCCCAACTCATAGTTAATGGCGGTTTCTGCGCCCACATTTGGTGCGTTGGTGGGGGCGGTAAAACCTTTGTGCACCCCGCCAAAAACCGACGTTTGATCATTAAAGTTATAAATTACGCCGAAGCCGGGTAACCAGATCTGGGTGGTGTTTTTTCGGCTGCTGCGGAAGTTGTCTGCGCTGCGCACGGCTGGATCAACGGTGCGCTCGGGGCGAATTTCAAAACGTATGCGCTGCTGATCAATGTCTTCGTAGCGCAATCCGGGGGTCAGCACCCATTGGCCTACCTCAATACGATCATAAATATGTACCGAGAAAGCTTCGGCAGATTGGATGCGATTACCCGCGTTGCCCAGTAAACCAAAATCATCTAAAACTAGTCGGCCATTGGTTTGGCTGTAAGTGCTGTTACGTTGTAGGCGATCTTCTTCATCTTCGTGAAGCCGTAGACCCATGTTGATGTCGTGGCTCACCCTCCCGGTTTCTAAGGACCAGTCAAGTCCTACTTGGATGCCGCGAGCAAAGTACTCACGGGTGTTTGAGCGCAGTTGCACGCTGCCTGATGGGGTATCAATGCTACCGCTTAAGATGCCTTGAAGTTGTGTGGCGCTGAACCCTGCTAAGCTTTCACCACGATTGACCGCTTGGATGACGTCGAACCAGTTAGTGCGCGAGAAATTTTGGGCGTTTGCGCTACCGTTGAAATCTATGCCTTCATTCTTAAACCAGTTGCGTTTGTTGTTGTTGTTATAAATAACGGCGTTAAAGCTCAACGAACCGCGAATGTCCCAGTTGTAGCGCAGGGTCACTTGGTCGTGCTTGGTTTTGATGTTGTCTAGTGCCGACAGGGCGTAACGGCGAAAAGCGTTGTCGCGGAGATCGGCATCACTGAGACCCAGATAAGTTTGATCCGATGATTGCTCGGTCAATTGCAGCTTGAGTTCAAAACTGTGATTTGATGCGCTAGGCGAGTAGCGCAGTTTGACAATGTAGTCTTCTACGTCCAGGCCAGAGTTACCGCCGCCGTCGATGTCTTGGAAGCCGTCGGACTGCCATTGGTGGGTTTCCAATAAAAAGCCAAAACCGCTATTGGTGTTGGCCCCATAGGTGGCATGTACGCGATAGGTCTGATCTTCGCCGCCTTCCACAACGACGCGACCACTTGCTATTTCAGGAATGGGGGTAGAGATTAAATTTAAAGCACCACCAATGGTGTAGGGACCCTGAGTAATAGCCGCTGGACCTTTCAAGACTTCGATGGCGGATATACGGCCTATTGTTGGAAAGTAGTAGGCGCTGGGTGCTGAGTAGGGTGCTGGCGAAATTAGTACGTTGTCTTCTAATAGCGTGATGCGGCCGCTGCGTTCCGTTGCAACCCCGCGAATGGCTATATTCGGACGTAACCCATAACCATCTTCGACTTGCACCGATACGCCGGGTACTTGGCGAATGATGCGTTGAATATCTGATTGGCCAAGTTCGCGGATTTGTTGTTGGCTAATGTAGTGAGCACTACCCGCAACCTGATTACCCTGAATACGCTGCCCAACAATGGTCACTTCTTCAACAAAGTCATTGGTGTGGTTGTTTGCCGGTGTTTGTGCGCCAGCGGTGCTGGTCATGACCAGCAGGCAAGCATACAAGGCGATGGCGGAGGTCTTCACGGTGTTCCTCTTGGGGTGTGCTTGGGCTGTCCATGCGAGGTAGCTAATATGCCATAATGTGAATAATTATCAATAACAAAATAAGAATAATTCTCATTTGTATTATCAAGCGTTTTTGTGTTGATGCAGCTGGGCAGCTTTCCCGAGATACTGGATGTATTGATTCAATAGGCGATTAATTTCCGCATGATTTTGAGTTGGCTTGTAGTTTGGAGCTCTGCGAGGATATCTAAATGTGGATATCCAAAAATGTTGAACAAATGTCAGCTTAAGAAGAGGTTTTACGGTTCAGCCACTCCCATAAGAGGGTAGCCGCGACTGCACCGATAATTTGCGCAAATATAAATAGCCCGACATCTGAAAACCGGATACCGCTGAATGATTCAGTAAAACTACGAGCCAAAGTAACAGCAGGATTGGCAAAGGATGTTGATGCTGTAAACCAGTAGGCAGCTGTTATGTAGAGTCCGACCACATAAGGAACCGCATCAGGTCGATTTTTAACGGTACCGAGTATCAGGCCCACAAGACCGAATGTGGCTATGATTTCAGATAGAAATTGCCCATTACCACTACGATTGGTTGAAGACATTTCAATGGGAGGTAAGCCAAACATCGCGTGTGCGATGAGCACGCCTGCGATCGCACCTGATATTTGAGCAGCCAGGTAAAATGCAAATTGCTTTGCCCCCAATTCTTGCCTAATCACAAATGCTAGTGATACAGCAGGGTTTAAGTGCGCTCCTGATATGGGGCCAAACCAAACAATCAACACGACTAAAATAGCGCCGGTGGGGATGGTATTCCCCAGAAGGGCCAATCCTTCGCTACCGCCGGAGAGGTTGGATGACATCACGCCAGACCCAACGACGGTCATTAGTAAAAAACAGGTGCCCAGAGCTTCTGCGGTAAATTTTCTAGCTTGGTTATATTCTGGCACCATATCTTCATAATCCCCATAGTTAAAAACAATGTCGAATAAAGTATCCCACATAGCAATTG
>JAADHW010000325.1 GCA_013151695.1 Gammaproteobacteria bacterium | reverse complement strand
AATTTTTCCCTCACCAATAGCTAAGGCTTGAGGGCTAGCAGGAACTGGTTGATAGCTGGCTAACGGTATAGTTTTGTTGCTAAAGATGACCCAGTCTGCAACCGCTGCCGCCGTGTGACCGGAAACGAGGCAAAGAACTACCGCCAATAGTGGCTTCCTAGCCCAAATATTTTTCTTCATATTGTTTGAGCTCTCGCTTAATCAGCGGGGCGAGTATGTACAGCCCCAGTAAATTAGGAATGGCTACGATGAACACCAGTGCGTCAGACAAGTCGATGAGTGCTGCCAGCTCAATACTACTCCCTACCACCACAAATGCGAGAAAGAAGAGTTTAAAACCTAATTCTGCAATGAAGCTGTCACCAACCAGGTAAGTAAATGCTTTCAAACCGTAGTAGGACCAGGCAATCATTGTTGAATAGGCGAACAAGATAGCAGCAACGGACAGTGGGATTGGTGACCAAGCCAGAGTGCTGGCAAATGCACGGGTTGTTAGCTCGATGCCGGCAACACTGCTACCGACAAGTTCTGGGTCATAAATTGTTGTGATAATCACCAGCGCTGTCAACGTACAGATAACAACGGTGTCTATAAAAGGTTCGAGCAAGGCGACAAAACCCTCGCTTACCGGTTCTTTTGTTCGAGCAGTGGCATGTGCTATGGCTGCTGAGCCTAAGCCTGCTTCGTTTGAGAAAACCGCGCGTCGAAAACCGACGATCATCACCCCAATGATGCCACCCGAGATGCCTTGAGGGTTAAATGCGCCATTCCATATGGCGACAAATGCGGACGGAATAGATTGGTAGTTTAAAATCAGTACTAACAAGGCGGTGAGTACATAGAGTAATGCCATGCCTGGAACGAGCTTCGCGGTGGTGGCGGCAATACTCTTTATCCCGCCAATAATGACTACCCCAACGGCCAGCGCGAGCAGCAATCCAAACAGCCAACTTTGGTTGGCGAAAAAACTATCTTGGCCGCCAGTGACATCAATGAAAATGGCGGCAGCCTGGTTTGACTGAAACATGTTGCCAATACCGAGACACCCTAACACCATACTCATGGCGTAGAATATTCCCAGGCCTTTTCCTAACCTGGGCCAATTCTTAAGCGCGAGACCTTTTTCCAAGTAGTACATGGGTCCGCCAGAAACAACGCCATTTTCATACTTGCGGAACATTACCCCTAAGGTACATTCTGCAAGTTTGGTAGACATGCCCAATAGTCCGGCCACGATCAACCAGAAGGTGGCACCAGGTCCACCAATAGATATTGCCACGGCCACGCCGGCAATATTGCCAATACCCACCGTGCCAGAAATTGCAGTTGTGAGCGCTTCAAACTGAGATATCTGGCCGGGGTCGTTGGCATCCGCATACTTGCCGCGAACGATATTGATTGCATGACCAAAACCGCGGAAGTTAATGAAACGTAGGTAGAATGTGAAAAATACACCGCCGCCAACAAGCCAAGCGACAATCAGTGGGATGTCTGCACCGAAGACTTCTATTGAATAGAATATGAATTCTGAAGCTGTATCGGCAATAGGTCGCATGGCATTGTCGATAGCGGCATCTAAGCCCTGATTATTTTTATCTTGCATAAGCCCTGTATAGTGAAGGCTGGCTTTAGAAATTGCACGGAACCTGCGTCTTCAAATATGAAAACTATACATGTCACACTAGCTTTGCTCACGGTTGTGGGCTTTATGTTAAGAGCGGGCTGGACTTTTACAGCCCCCGATCTGCTTGCGCAGAAGTGGGTGCGCATTGCCCCTCATGTAATCGATACTGCTCTGTTGGCGTTCGGTGTGCTGTTAGCTCTTAATTTAGCCGGTGGCGTGATGCAGCCCTGGTTAATGGCCAAGATGGCCGGCTTGTTGGCCTATATTGGCTTTGGCGTCTTAACCATGCGTGGTTCAGGACAACTTCGCGTGGTGGGGTTATTGGGCGCACTGCTGTCTGTCGGCTATGTTTTCAGTGTTGCCTACAGTCGTGCAGTTTTTCCTTGGCTATAGTGGCTTAGCCTCGAGTATTGAACTTTAGAACAAACGTCACGGGCACAACATTGCTGATGGAAGACAGGCCTGCTAGGACCCTCAGTTGCTCAACACCACCCCCCAATTGCGCTGCACCGACATCGATTAGGATTGGTTTAAGTGAGGTGATAAACAAGGTTGTATTGTTTAGGCGGGTGGCCATCACCTGAGTGGGGTAACCTTCTTGAGTGTGAGTTGACCAACGACTTGGGTGACTGTCGAAGTGCCGACGCTAAGACTGTTTAGAGTATCCGGGTCGATGCTTGTACTGAAATTTGCCGTAGGAAAAATACTAGATTCGAACAGTAGTCTCTGCATTCGTTCGTCGCGGATGGGAATCAGCGTATCAATGCTTGCCAAATGAATGTCCACTGAGACTTGGCCCTGTGCTGAAACTGTACCACTGAGCATTTTAAACTGATGTATTTCACCAATGTTACCAGCCTTTATGCTGATGAAGTTGAGCTGAGAATCAGCGTTGTTTAGCGTCCACTTCGCAGTGGCTTGGCCCGCATAAAAAGTGGTTGTGATGAGCAAGGTAACGATGTAACAAATGTGGCGCATAGTTTTCTCAAAGGCTGTTCGAATAGACATTGTAGTACTTTTACGGCGCATCTAGAGTGCGACCGATGAGTTCTTTCATTATTTCGTTGGTACCGCCATAAATTTTTTGCACCCGCGCATCTTTGTACATACGCGAAATTTCATACTCATCCATGTATCCAGCGCCGCCATGTAGCTGTAAGCACTCATCAACAATTTCATTCTGCTTTTGTGTACACCAGTATTTTGCCATAGAAGCTGTGGCTGCATCTAACTTGCCGTCAATGTGTTTAATCAAACATTGGTCAACAAATGTTCTTGCAATGAGAGCTTCGGTTTTTGCTTCAGCTAGTTTGAACCTAGTGTTCTGGAAATCTAAGATGCGTTTGCCAAAGGCTTTACGTTGCTTAACAAATTCTAACGTAACTTCTATCGCGCGCTCCATTTCCACCACTGCGGCTTGGGCAATGTTAAGTCTTTCTTGTGGCAATTGATTCATCAGTTGGATGAATCCTTTGCCTTCTGCTTCGCCGAGTAAGTTATCTAACGGCACTCGGCAGTCTTCGAAGAACATCTCGGATGTGTCAGCTGCACTTTGCCCTAATTTGGTTAGATTGCGCCCGCGCTTGAAGCCGGGGTTGTTTGTTTCGACGACAATTAGACTGATTCCTTTAGCACCTAGGCTGGGGTCGGTTTTTACGACCACAATGACTAGGTCGCAGTGTTGGCCGTTGGAGATATAAGTTTTTGAGCCATTAACAATGTATTCATCCCCGTCTTTGAGGGCAGTGGCGCGGATGTTTTGGAGATCTGAGCCGGTGTCTGGCTCTGTCATTGCAATAGCCCCCACCATCTCGCCGGAAGCCATTTTTGGCAGCCAACGTTGGCGTTGATCTTCGTTGCCATAGCGCCACAGGTAAGGGGCGACAATTTGACTGTGTACTTGGTTGCCCCAACCGCTGAGTCCGGCGCGTAATTGCTCTTCAGCAACCACGGTTTCGTGCAAATAGGTACCGCCGCCGCCGCCATATTCGGTAGGTATCTCGGCACATAACAAACCCGCCCGACCTGCCTTGTCCCAAGTATCGCGGGCCACAATTCCGGCTTGCGTCCATTCTTCTCGGTGGGGTACAAACTCACGTGCAAAAAATTTGCGCGTTGCGTCCTGCAGCATTCGAAGCTCGTCGTTGAGCCAGGGTGATTCGTAGTTTTCAAATATTGCAGTCACTAACTTTCCTCGGGAACCTCTGATTAAGGTAGACCAGCTGCGGCGAAGGGGGAGCGGAAACACTCTACTCGGGCATCTCGGTTGGCGGTGCATTCGCTGGGTATTGACGAAGTTGAAGTCAATATATAGAGGGTATCAGCGCCGATCATGCAGGCGAAAGCTGATCGCGAGAGTTCTATGCGGTGGGTAATCTTGCCACCCTCTACTTGTCGGATACAATTGTTACTCGTTGGCGACGCACTCCAAATGCCACCGCCAGCATCTAAGCAAATGCCATCCGGTACAGTGCCCTTGGGTAGCTTTGCCCATAGTCGTTTGTTGCTCAGGTTACCATTGTCTTCAATATCGAATGCAGTTAAACGCGAGGCAAAGGTCTCGCCTACGATTAAGGTCTTACCGTCTGGCGTGATGACTGTGCCATTGGGGAACATCACATCATCGTCTACCACTCGCGCATCACCATTGGGTTCAACGCAGATGATTTCGGCGGCTGTTGGTTTGGCGCCTTGGTGGATATCGAAACCAAAATTTCCTACATAGGCGCGGCCGCTAGTGTCGACCACCATATCGTTGCAGTACCAACTAGCGAGAGTGGATAAGTCGGCGTGGAGGTGAAGGTTGCTGCCGTCAAAGCGCAATATCTGTCGTTTGGTCATTCCAACAATGAGCATGTCGCCGTTTGGCAGCCAGCCTAAACCCGAGGGCTGATCGTCAGGTAGGCGAAGAATGATCTCGTCAGCTCCATCCGGGCTTATTTTGTGGACACACTGATCGTGCATATCGGCAAGCCAAAGATGTTGGTCTCGCCATCTCGGACCTTCGCCGAAACACAAGTCATCGATCAGTATTTGCATGATTTCTGCCCAATTTTGCTAAAGCCGTCAAGTTTAGGTGCTTTTACGCGCTTTTTACCAACGAAATCACATTGTATGTTGGTATATGCCGAGTTCCCTCGTAGAATCGGCCTCAGGTTCGGTACATCTGAACATTTACAATAAGCAAACGAAACAATAGCGATAATAATAGTTTAACAAAGGAGTCGGGAATGCTTTTACGAATAATGGGTTCTATTTTACTAGTGATGGGTCTTGCGGCTTGCGGTCAAGGTGGTGGAGCAGAAGACGCAATGGATGAGTTACATGACGCTGGCGGCAGCATGATGGATTCTGCGGGTGATGCGATGGATTCTGCAACTGACATGGCGGGCGATGCGATGGATTCTGCTGGTGATATGGCAGGCGATGCGATGGATTCTGCTGGTGATATGGCAGGCGATGCGATGGATTCTGCAACTGATATGGCAGGCGATGCGATGAATGATGTT
>JAADHW010000179.1 GCA_013151695.1 Gammaproteobacteria bacterium | reverse complement strand
CCATTCTTTGTCATGTTCAATTGTATACAGATGGGCATCAGAAGTTCGATTAAGTAGTCTCCCGATAAATATCGTTGAAATACCTCCACCACATTCCACGATACATTTACGTCGATTAACAATAATGTCATTTAAAACTGCAACCAAAGCACACGGTCTCATAGCTGAACCAGACCAAGGCATGTATCCCTCGATCAATGGATTCAGTTGTTGCAGTGCCTTTCCATCAACAATCTCTTCAGCAAGACGTCGAACAAACTGCATTCTATTCCACATTTTAATCTCTTCTAATTTCAATTTAATACTCTAAAAACATTTCTCAATCTTGGTAGCATTGACATAATATTTCTAGAAATCATGTCATGAACAATGAGCTACGGGTCAAATGACATCCTTCCAACATCTTAGGTGAAAAACAGATTTCACTATGGATGCTACGCGAACCATTAGTTACCACCTCTCACTATCCGGTTTATGCCTAGCAATACAAATGAGCAATCACATTTACTTCACCATCAGCGGCAATACCAACGGCGCAAAACTTCCCTGCTACTCATTTTATTACTTACGGTAAAAGTTGTATGCTGCTAAAAATGAAGTACCAAAATTCAAAATTCCCGATAACTTAATCGATACTGGCAATCATCCTAAGAACCTTAGATAGCATAGCAAAACACTTCATCGTTCCCTTACTTAGGGAACGTAACAGTAGCACAACTAACATATTAAGAAACAGCATCTGCAATTATTTTTTTTAGTTTCGAATCAATGAAAACAAGCACTGAACCCCACGCCATGGCATAAATATTGAGCGCGACATCATCACAAACACCTGCCGAGTTCTCCCCGAAACCAAAAGCGCCAGATAGGATGCCGTCGCATATGATGCGACTGTTGCTGCCGCTGCACCCAGTCCGGAAAAATGAGGTATCAATACTAGATTAAGCATAACATTCAATAGGGCACCGATTCCTTGGGTGATCAACGAGAAGACGGCCAATTTTTCAACTAGTATCCACCCGTTAAACGCAAACCGTAAAAATATGAATGGCGTAGCCAAAGCATGCACCAAAAGAATCGGAACCGACGCTTGGTATTCTTCCCCAAAGATGGCCAAAATGAGAGGGCCTCCCAAAAATAGAATACTGATCAATACACCGAGGGCGACCAAAGATAGTATGTCGAAGAGGCTCTGTAATCTCGCGTAATACGCTGCTCCATCTACCTTTCTTAACTCAACAAGCTTAGGGAATACAGAAGTGCAAATCGCCGCAGGTATGAAATAGGCCGCCTCTGACAAGGTAGCAGCGACCGCATAGACACCAACCTCTTGCGGACCGACAAGCCAGCGCAGCATCACCTGATCAATTTTGAGATAGATTATCGCAAAAATAGCACCGAAAAAAATCATCCAGCTTTCAGATAACAGTGCCTTGGCTACCACTGGCGAGAATTTCCACTGCATCAATGGCGGTCCCTTGATGCGAATATAGAAAAATATACCAATAACAGCAGCAATAACAATCTGCACAACATTCATGGCCGCAAAGGCAATGACGCTGGCTCCGATAAAAACAAACGCAAGCTTTCCCGTTCCGGCTACCACCAGTGCGATAGTCGCAGAAATGGACACATAGCGCGCCAGAACCCTGGCATGGAACCAACTGGAAAACGTCGCTACAGGACTTATCGCAATGGAAACAGCCGCAAGACAGAGGAGGTAAATCTCGGTTTGAGAATGGCTCTGAAGAAGAATTGCATAAGCCACAAGAGTGAGAGCTGCCAGAATATAGGCAACAAGCTTCATAGTGAAAACCGTTCCCAGCACATGTGTTGCTTGATCTGGTTCGCGCACCAGCTCGCGAACAATCAGTCCATCGAGACCGAGATGGCCGACAATCGCAAACAAAGACGCTAGAGCAAAGGCGTAGGATAAAAGTCCAAAATCGGCAGGGCCAAGATAGCGCGCCACAACCGCCATAATAACAAGCCCGAATAGCGCACCAAAAATTCGCTCTCCCATGAGCCACAGGGAATTATTTATATATTTGCGGTAGCGCTGAAGTTGTTTCATCATTATAACGGGCTAACCTAACCTTTGGACAAAAGCGATTTGATCGGTTTTGCAGGTGTGCCGGCGGCGATACTGTCTGCGGGTACATCCTTTGTCACTACACTACGTGCCGCAACGACCGAGCGCGCGCCAATACGCACACCCTTGAGGACAATAACATCAGCTCCCAGCCATACATTATCTTCTATCGTAACGGGCGCGGTGTTAGCCGGTTTGCCGGAGCTGCGATCCACCGCTTCCAATGGGTGGAAATCACTGTCCCAAATGCGGCAATTGATGCCTACAAGTACATTTCGTCCAATCTCTATACGTTCCATGCAGTAAACCGACCCACCGGAGAAACCGCTGCCGGCACCGATTGAAAGATATGCTCCAGCACCAACAACAATCTGAGTCGGGTGATTTACGCCAGTTCGATTGAATTTGCTCAAACTGACAATGCTGACGTCTGCCCCGATCTCCAGCTTGCCCTGACAGCTAAGACCAAGTGGCCCTTTGACCGTGAGTCCTCGGGGCCACGACGCACCGCGCAGATAAAACTGTATCCGGGCCTTTGTCGTCCAGTAGCCCACTTCACTAGCCCTAAGAAGCGCAACCAATTGCCTTATCATGGATTGAGCAACCTTTCATAAACATCCTCTGTTCTGGCGATGTTTGTTTCAGCGCTAAAATGAGTGGCAGTGAAGTTAAGTGCACCTACCCCCAAGCGGGCACGCTCAATTGGGTCGCAAAATCGGTTGACCGCATTTCTGAACGCTACAGGTTCGGAGAGATCAAAGGAAATCCCGGTTTCGCCCTCCTTGATCTGTTCCATCAGGTTCGGGAGACGAGACACAAGCGCTGGCTTTCCGACCCCCCCCCCCTCAAAAATGCAACGGGCACTATGTGATGTGAGATAAGGAGCAACGACGACATCGGCTGCATTTAACAGACCGGGAACATCGTTGATGAACGGCAGCATCTGACATCGCTGGTGTGCGTCAATGCGGCGGCGGGCCTCATTTGAATAATCAGTTCCATTTCCCTCAAAACCGGCAATGACGAAATGAGCAGCCTTATTAAGCTCATCACTTTCCGCTTCAATGTGGTCAATGAGTTCAAGTACACCGTTGGAATGCGCAATACGTGACAAGAGAAGAAAAACTACGTCGTCGGCACCCCATCCATACGCATTGCGCAGCTGACCACGGAGCTTTGCATTTGGATAAAATTTTTTTGTGTCAACAAAATTTCGGACAACCGTACCATTGGCTATATTATCACCGATTGAGGCCAGACCAGCCTCATCTATAGCAATGTAATAATTGACATATCTTCTATTCAAGCTGGCGAGCAGCCGCCCCCATCTGTTAGGTAGTAATGGCTCTCGCACATGGGCTATCGTGGGACAGGGATACCGGCTTGTCGCAACACCGCGCGCAGCGGCGACCAGACAAGTCGAATTCAGATGAACGATATCGGGTTCTAGATCATCAGTCAGGCGCTTGGTTAGTTGCGCCAGAAGTGGAAATGCCGTTAAAGCATATGCCTTTTCCATCATCGTAGCACACGGGGCGACCTGCGAACCGTTGAATGGACGGACCGGAATCTCTTCGATAACCTTAGCTCCGGCATCAAGAAACAATGATTTGACAGCTTTATTACCGGAACGTTTGGGCATTACAACAATTGGCTCAAAACGGGTGCGGTTAAGCCCTGCGATCAGCATCGACAGACTCCTCGGCGCACCCCCCATACCAATCGCGTGATGAATGTAAAGTATCTTATTCATGTATTGCCCTATTATAATTTAATCGTTGCATAAGTTGTTGCATTAAATTGTAGTATTTTTTCTGAAAAAAACACAATGCTTATGCAACGATTAATAGTCACGGTAGGACCATCAGTTTCCTGATGCCCCCCGCACAGATCCCCGCATGAAGTTTTCCCTCACGGGGCTCCTCGGTTGTACTCGCTTTCGCAGTCAACAAAGACTTCAACGACTCTACCACCAGACCTTCTTTGCTGCACTCCTCGCCGTACACACGGGTGTTGGCAAGGGTATTAAACGTTAGGTAGAAAAATAATGGGGGTCAAATATCATATTCACTCTTTATATCCATATCAAAAAAGACACTGCATAATAAATCGTGATTCGTGATTCGTAAGTCGTGAATAGTTAATCGTAAGTCGTGAGTCGTAAGTCGTAAGTCGTAAGTCGTAAGTCGTAAAGCGTAAAGCGTAAAGCGTAAAGCGTAAAGCGTAAAGCGTAAAGCGTAAAGCGTAAAGCGTAAAGCGTAAAGCGTAAA
>JAADHW010000041.1 GCA_013151695.1 Gammaproteobacteria bacterium | reverse complement strand
TGGTGTCGATGTGCGTATGCTCTTCACCATAGATACTCACTAACATGGTTTCGCTATAACTCAGTTGATCACCCTGTACGGTGATTTGATGCGTAAACGATTTGGTAAATGCATGCTCGGTCAAGAATGGCGACTGTGCAATGGGCCAGTCTTGGCTATCTGTAGCCGCTGCAACTTCAAAAATCACAGCGTGTTCAGTTTTATTAACACTACCCCCAGCAACCAAGGATAAACCCCTGGCAATACTCAGGGTCTGCATCAACAGTCTGGTATCCGCCTGCCACACCAAATAACCGGTTTCATTATGGAAAATCTTATCATCTCTTTTACGTGTAACCACTTGATGGTAACGAACGCTCACCAGTTCTTGGACTTCTGCGTTATCTACATCGCCAGCGGGCTCAAACACCAGGGTCTCGAAATAGGGATTGTGATCGTCTCCATCAGGCTCAGGCGAAATATCCATGCCCAGGGCTCCACTCCAAGTGCCTATGAGTACGGCCAAAGGTCCATAGTCGACACCATCAATGATTGAACTCATGTTTTCCTCATCTCCTCACCACTAATTCTCTTCACAATTTCAAGCCTTACTTTGGCGGCCACATGTTGTAGCCGCCCCATGTTCTAACTATATTGCTTATTGAACTTGAGCTCATTCACATGGACAACCCAATATGACCCTAACCAGTGATGATGTCACCCGCAATACCTTAACCCTCCCAGACCCAGAATATTTCAACGGCAAATTAGCCTTAGTCACCGGTGCCGCCTCTGGTCTGGGTGCGGCTGTCTGCAAGCACCTGAGGAAGTTAGATTGCCAAGTGCTGGCCCTAGACATCGATGCAGATCAAGGGCGCGCACTGAGCGCCTCATGTGGTGCTATTTTTGCTGAATGCGATGTAAGTAACCTAGATGCTTGGCAAGCAGTCGCTGCGCAGTGCGAAACGCTTGGTCCACTAAACTTTGTGCATCTCAATGCCGGCATTCAAATTGCACCACCCGGCGCACCGCTGGAAGAGTACCAGTTTGAAAGCATGCTCATTGACCGCTATCGCCGCATGATGGGGGTCAATGTCGACGGCATTGTATTTGGTTTACAAACCCTTCTTCCACATATGGCATCCGATAGTCACATAGTTGTCACCTCTTCATTAGCTGGGATCGTGCCCTATGACATCGACCCGCTTTACGCCATGAGCAAACATGCTGTTGCTGGTTTGGTACGAAGCTTAGCCCAGCCTTTTGCAAACAAAGCCATTACCATAAATGCCATTTGTCCGGGTGGAATAGATACCGCTATCATTCCTCACGCGCAACGCACCGACATAGCGCAATTCATGACTCCGGAACATGTGGCCGATGAGGTACTGGCCTTACTAAAGGCGCAAGAAACAGGCAAAACTTGGGCTAAGGTGAGCCAACACAAAGCCGCTTTTATTATTCGCGCACCTGGCGACAAGGGGGTAAAACAAAAACCAGCATCAACCCCGGCAAAAAGTCCGTAGTCACCATTTTCTAAAAAAGAGAGATCTGGCGGTCATCGCCAATGACCTGATTAAAATCTAGACCCAGCGCTTCTAATACCGGTTCTGCCACTGGTCTAATTTGTTTTTCCAGGTAATGTTCCCGATCAGGCAGCCCGCTGGTATGTCCAACTAGTTCTGGACCTGCATCAGTGACTATGTAGTGAACCACGCGCGGCGGCGGCAAATTCGACTTCTTCACAGCCTGAACATGGGGGGGTACATGGGTGGTATAGGTGGCGACGTCTTTGCGTAGCCCTTTTCGATAAACCAGCAAATTATCCAACGCACCTTGCCTGAGCTGAACCACTATGTTGTGTAAATAATCGGCCACTTCATCACCTTGAAACAAGCGAACAAATAAGTTGCGCTGCACTTCTTTAGCCAAGTCTGTCCAATCTCGACGAACCACCTCCATACCGACAAACTCTAAACTATCACTACCCAGCTTTTGCCCCGCATATCGCTTTCTTGCGCCCTGAGACCCACCACGGGTCTTAGCGAGAAAAAGCTTGGTATAAAGCTTTTCGAATTCCAGTTCTAAGCGACTCTCAACACCGGCGGTACGTTGTAGATGGTCACGCAGCTGCTGGTTAAACTCTACTACCAAAGTTTGCGCAACTGATTGCGCTTGTTCAGCATCTTCAATACCCGAGGCAACAAATACACTATCTGTGTCTCCGTACAAAACCGTATAGCCTCTCGATTCAAACCACTGCTTACTCCACCCCAATAGATAACGGCCTTGGCTGGTAATGGCATTCGCAATGTGCGGATTGTAGAAACGACATGCAGGGGTACCTAACACACCGTAAAACGAGTTCATTAATATTTTGATGGCCTGGGATGCCGTTTCATCACCTCGAGCTTTTGCCTGAGCCCTTTGTGGAAACAAGTTGTCCAACATTTTTGGTAAGATCCCTAGGGTACGAGCGAAGCGGGTGCCGTCGTAGGTGCGAATGGCATCTCCATCACCTTGACCTTGCTCATATCCGAGAGGATCGATATTAAAGGTCCGAATGATGCTCGGATAGAGGCTTCTATAATCACAAACCCAAACATTGTGGTGAATGCCAACGGTGGGTTCAAACACTGCTCCACCACCTTGGGTAATTCTACTTTGCCCAGGTTTTTTGACGCTAGGAGCCGCAACACCACGTTTATGCAAGGCACTTAAATAGAGAAAATCAAATGACGCTATACTCGCCGCAACTCTGTCTGGCGGCATGCCGGTCAAACCAGAACGGGCAAATGCCAAATTAACCAGGTCGAGTTTCTGCACTATTTCCAATGCCAACCGGGCATCTGTGCGTGCATAGGCAGTAAATGCTGGTAGGTCATCGGCATAGGTGTCAAGAATTTGCTTAACCTTATCTTTGCCTTTCCCGGCCAACGTCTTGCCTTCACCAAGTACTTGGTGAGCAACGGCATCTAATGAGTATTCATCCATTCGAATAAAGGCACCGCGCACTAGATCTATGCCATCCAGTACAACTCGCCCGGGAATATTCGCTTGTCCACTACCAAAGTAACCTTGAGCGGGCCGAATGCGCATCTGTCCCCGTTCTCGGCCTAACTGAAAATCGTACCTTACGCGCGCCGCAACCTTGTTAAGCATAACAAGATCAAAATCAATGACATTCCACCCGGTTAGAATGTCTACATCTAAGCGTTGCACAAGTTGCGCAAAGTAATGTAATGCCTCTTTTTCACTACCCACAGCAACCGCTTGATTTGGCATAGAACGACCTGCCGGATCAACCACCACTACTTCGTCTACTACTTCATCAAAGTCTGTGCTATAACAAGCAATCGCCAACAACGAATCAGTCTCGGGGTTGGTCTCAATGTCAAAAGAAAGAACTTTTGGTGAGGCGATCAACTGAACCGGGAACACTTCAGGGTTGTCGAATACCCAGCGAGTTCCTTTACCTTGTTGCGCAACCCCTCTAATACCAATACCACACTTGATATCGCGATCTATGAGATAACGCATGGCAAAGCGAACGTCGGCTTCATAAGTCTCGATGCCAATGTTATGCAACGCATCACGAACTGTTGGCGCATCGCTTGGTACTTTAACTTCGACTCGAGACAACCCCTCGCCAGCAAAACCAACTTTATGACTTGCATTGACTTTAGCATTAACTACTGCATGGGCATGCTCGTTGGCAACGTAAAAGTGCGGCCGTTGAGTATTGTCTCGAATGGTGAAGGTAGAATTATCTTGTAGGCGCCCATAAATAAAAACAACCGGGACCCCTTGATGAATACGATAAGTCGCTTGCAGAATAAAGCCCTGATATTCAGGCACATCGTTACCTTCGAGAATGTTGTGGGCAATATACAATACCCAAATGTCGCAATCACAACCTTGCCTAGTTTTCCCGTGTGCTAATCGTATGGCAAATCGCGCGGATCACAGTCTATGTAATCTGGCTCAGGGTCTTGGGCAAATTGAACACAATCAATGTGCGCTTGGCCTTGTAACTTGGCTTTACACACTCTGTGCATACCATCCATGAGCCTTCCGGCTTGATCAAGAATTATCGGGTAGGAGAGATCTGCAGCCTCGATCAGCTGTAGATGATCCAAAATGCTACTAGGAGTAGGCACTTCATGTGTGTACCAGTGGTTTTCATGCATTTCTGCAACTTGCTCGATGGCCAGTTTAACCATTGGTAGCCCACGACTAAGATTAATCAGACGTCGAACGTTCCATGCCAGCAAGCCGTTCGCCGACTGCCGAAAGTGGTACTGCGGGCGCAGTACAAATTCATCCATGCGACTTAAACCTTCACTAAGGCGTGGTGTCGGGCAACCTTCGTTGCTGCAGTGTTTGTTCCACCGTGAATGCATAGTTAAGCAGCATCTGCTCGCTCCACGCCGGTCCCAATAACTCCAAACCCACGGGCATACCATCCCCGGTAAATCCTATTGGTACCGAAATAGCAGGTAACCCTGAATTTGCCGACAAACGGCAATTTGTGCCCATTTGCTCCTTATCGTGGATTGCTGCCACTTGTCTTATGGTGGGATATGCCAACACATCAACATCTTGGCTTTTCATCAACGCAAGTAACGCCGCTCGAACTACCTTTCTCTGCTCAAGTTCGATTTGATACAAGCTCTGGGATTCCTCTTGCATGCCTTGGGATGCGCTTAAAGAGCCTTGAATGTTTTCATGGGTGCGGCCATCTGTAATCATAGCGGCCAAGTTTTCGAAACCTATTTCAGGATTTCCCTTTAGATAGGCATTGATGTCCGTCTTAAATTCATGAATCAGCACAAAGTGCCCGTTCAGTGGCCGCGCTAAAGATTCATTCACATCAGCCGATGCAAAAGATCTGAGTTGCCAACCCGCGACCTCGGACATTTTCTGCAAACCTGCCTGCACTACATCCGACACAATTCTGTCGTTGGGTTCTTGGATAAACCAATCACTGAGCAATCCTATCTTGGCCTCGCGGACCGTCCTTAACGCACCCAAGTAACTGCTGGGCACATGTCCAACAGATTGGGCTGTTTGTTCATCATTCTTATCTGGGCCGACAGTAGCATCTAAGACGATACTTAAATCACCAACAGAGCGAGCCAACGGGCCACCAATATCTTGACTGCTAGACAAGGGTATAATGCCATAGCGGCTACTCAAGCCTTGTGTACCCCGCAAGCCCACCAAATTATTCTGTGATGCTGGAATACGAATTGATCCACAGGTGTCGCTACCCATAGCAATCACTGCAAAATTGGCGGCGATCGCAGCACCACTGCCGCCACTTGAACCACCAGGATTGCGCTCAAGATTATACGGATTAAGAGTACGTCCAAAGCCCGAGCCCACTGTTGTAATACCGTAGGCAAACTCATGCATGGTTGATTTGGCTATGATAATTGCACCTGCAGCTTTGAGCCGCGCCACCAACGTCGCATCGCGCGTAGGTGCAAAGCCAGCAAACAAGATAGACCCCGCCGTGGTTGGCATACCTTGTGTTTCATAGTTGTCTTTAACAATCACCGGAATGCCATGCAATAAGCTGCGTTGGCCAGCAGTCTTGCGCTCATCATCCAGCATTTTGGCTTGTGCCAACGCTTGTGAATTAATCACTTGAATTGCGTTCAAACTCGGCCCAGATTGATCGTAGCGCTCGATTCGGTCGAGATACCAATTGACCAATGCCACGGAATTCAACTCCCCTGCCTGCATCGCCTGCTGAAGTTGTTCTATTGACTGGTCGTGTAAACGCATGTCGTTACCTGCTCGAAGGTTGGAACTGAAAGCAATTAACCCAAGCAAACACCACCAGCACATGGTTCGATTTGGCACTATAGATTCGCTTATGGTAAAGACCGAGTAATTTAGCACTGTGTGGACCAGGCCGATACTGCCAACAGCGCAACGACGGTTGCTAAACCAATTTGTATCTGTCCCAAAAGTGCCGTCCAGGCACTTTTACTCCTACGGCTTTCCTCCTATGCAGAAGGAAAACCTTCCAAAACCCTACGGTTTTTGACTCGGGCGTCCTGCCCTCGATAGTTCTCACCCCGAATACTACGTATTCTGGACAAGAACTAATTAACCATTCGCGGCGCGCTGGGATCGCTCCATATCAAGCTGTTGGTGTAAGACCTGTAGTGATTTGTTTTGCAGCTCTCGTTCGCGCTCAAGCTCAGTCACTTTTAGTTGTTCCTGAGTGAGGTCACGAGTAGAAATAGTTAGTTTGCGTTCGGTACTTTTCAACTGTAAAGCCAAAGCATCAAACTCTGCAATGAGGGTTGTGTTATCAACCTTCGGTGAGGTTTGTAGCTGGGCGAGTTTTTGCTTAAGGCCAGATATTTCCGCCGACAATTCACTGATCAGTTTGTTGGCCTGGTCATCGCTAGCCTCTGCGTGAAGATCAAATTCGTCCAGACTAGCAGGCTTCTCGGCTTCGACTTTTTGCCGCCAATGTTTGGTCTCGCGCTCTTGTTCTCGATGACGTTGCTCAACATCACGAAGCCCGTGTTGGGCTTCGGCCAGCATCACTTTGTTCTCCTTCATCTCATTTTTGTACTTTTGCACTTGCTCATCTCGGCCACGCAACAGCGATTCCAATTGAGGCACCTTTGACTTGGCATCATGTACCGCACGATTTGCTCGCTCTTCCATTTTCTGCGCCTGCAGATTTCGAAATAGCCAGCCCGCTGCCGCGCCAATAGAACCTGCCAATACCAGATATAGAAATATTTTGAGAATCAAAAAGGTCATGCCATGCCTCCAAGCACGCGAAATTCAATGCGGCGATTTTGCTTGCGACCTGCATCCGAACCGTTATCTGCAATGGGTTGAGATTCGCCATAACCCACCGCCTTGAGTTGGCTTGGTTTAACCCCGTGTCGAACCAAGTGCCTAGCCACAACGTCAGCACGTCTTTGGCTTAAAAGAAGATTGATCTCAGCATCACCTTTGCTGTCTGTATGGCCTGCAATTTCAAGCGGCGTACTACAACTGCGCACAATCATCGCCAGCATGCTGATGGTGTGGTAACTGGCATCAGCAACATCCGCCTTGCCGGTTTTGAACGAAATACGTTCTTTGGTCAAGTACTCATCCAATTGCCGTTGACAAGTCCCCGCTTCACCAATCACCTGAATAGTGTTGCTAACCGCTGTCACACCCGGGATTGTCCAGGCTCTTTTCTCTGCATCATGTTTCGCCGGAACATCTGGTGCCGAGCCCGTCAGCAAAACTGTTTGGCCACTGACCTCAACACCGGACCAGTACAGTTCCTCAGATGCGACAGCTTCAGTAACCGACGCACCAATCTCATTTTCAATGGCTGATACTTCTGTGAACACACAAATGAAAAAAAGACAAACAATGAGTGTCCCGGCCCCGGTGAGTATCTCAAACTGGGAAAAACGAAAATCCATTTACAGCTATCACTATTATTAACTGTTCAATTTTCGCCTTTACTAAGCACTTTTAGTGCGATTCAGTTCACAAAAGAGTTCCCCGCCGCAGAAATAGCCTCTATAAAAAAGCCGGTGCCCGACTTTTATTTAAAACAAAAGTGGCACCGGCAAGGCCGCTTGGAGAATTCTGCTAGCTCAGTTGAAAAACAATTCGATGTCGTACGCCTCTAACCTGGGTGGCATGACCATTCACCACGCGAGGTTTATATTTGTAGCGTTTCACTGCACGCAGGGCTGAGCGATCAAAAACACCGGCAGGTTGTCCTTCAACTACTCGAGCCTCTTGCACCCGTCCCAGTTGATCAACGATAAATTCCAACACAACCCATCCCTCAATACCTCGCGCTTGGGGTCGATTTGGATATTCCGGCGCGACTGTCATGATCGGCAAAAGGTCGCCGTCGGCAACACCTCCATGAGGGTTGATTATGGGCTGGTCATTGCTCGGGGCTTGTATAGTGTAGCCTGCGCCAATTCCACCAACAGTTGGCTCATGGTGCCTAGGCACAAATGGAGTTTTCTCCGGAGGCTTTGGCTTTATCACCTGAGGCTTTTTCACTTCCGGCTCTTCATCTTCGATGCGTGGTAAGAGGTCGACGTATTGACCTGGTAGGCGAGGCATAATTTCAACGCCATCACTTTTTATCGCGTATTGCATTATCAGCAACAGTACACTGGTTATGAATACAGCAAAGACCGTAGATAACGTATATCTACCCAGCATTTCTTTAAGATACATATCAGTCTCCTTAACAAGTTACTGCTCACGTATACGAAAGCGAAAAAATCGCTTGATACGAGCAGGCGGCTGATTGGGTGTGCGAAGAGCGCTTCTGGCAACGCTTCTTGTTGAATAGGCAGGGGTGTAACGAGTGTTTTGTACTGCCCGCAAGACACTGGCATCAAATATAAGGGGTTGTGTACTGCGCAACACTTTTACCTGGGAAACTGTTCCATCAGCATTAACAATATAGCCAACCAGCACATCACCTTCCAGATTTTTGCGTATCGCAGCACCAGGATAGATTACCGGTGGCTCATAGTCTGGCGTATCCAGCCGAGCTCGATACACTCCGCTTATACTCGCTGGTATTTCAGTGGTCTGATGTACAATAGGATAGGCAGCAGTTACCAAATTTGTCGACAGTTGATATCGAAACCCTGTCTCGGGGGTAGCCTGAACAAATTGTGTTCTTAATACCGGTTCAAACCCGGTCAACACAATCACACAAACTAAGATCCCCAGCACACACCAATACACACCTTGAGTGTCGAGTTCGACCATTCGTGTGGATGCGAATCGCCCGACACGACCAATCAAATGATGCTGATGCATGTTTGCAACATTAAGGTAACCGTCATGTTTGACCCCAGCAACCTCTAACAATGCGCCAATATAGGCGTGTTGATGTCCAAGCGCTTCGCTCGCTGCATCATCACAACTTTCTTCCATGGCGCGCAAGTACACTCGATACAGTACAATCAACCAAGGCATCCACCAGTACGCCAACACCAAAATACGCGTCAATAAAAGCCACCGATCATCCCGGCGCTGAATATGAGTGAGCTCATGTAGTAACACGCTACGCAACGTCGATACATCCCAGCGTTGCCATTCACGGGGCAAAACAATCAGCGCAGTGCCTAACGTAGTTGAGCAAGCGTTCGCGCCGAGCCGCAATTGCGGGGGTTCAAAATCAAGCATTTGCGCCAGTTCAGCAACGTGGCTACTTAGCTCAACGTTGGTGATTGGAGGCAGCTTCTTCAACAAACGTATCTCTTGCCAAACATCAAACAGATGCTGACTAATCAACAACACCGAGAAAAATAGCCAAATCCACAGCGCCACATTCGGCACCAATGCGCTTAAGGTAATGAGCGGCAGTGAGTCGATTACCACCGGCCAGATCGCATCTACAGATACCAGCAACAACGGCAAGATGGTTAATATAGACACCGCGGCCAATAGTAGAATTCGACGCGTAGGCGCATTACGGGGAAACGCTAGCATACAAGCCACTGTGAATAGCCCAGATAACAGCAGCAGTCGCAACACATCTCGCAAGCTCAACCAGCCCTGGTCAAATAGATGTTGCTGGAGGAAGTCCATATCTGGATGGCTACTTAGCCTTCAAGCGTTTCAGTTCTGCTTCAATAGCGTCAATGTCAGATTGCGAAAGTGTCCGGCCATCACTGCCCAGCAAATTGACCACCGCGCTCGCAGAAGAGCCTGCAAAGAAAGTATCAACCAGCCGCCGCATGGCGCTACGTTTAGCATCACTTTTCGGTAGAACTGGGGTATAGACATATTTAGCACCCTCTTGACGATAGGCAATATGCCCTTTATCCATCAGCTTCTTTAGCAATGCGCGTACCGCTGAGTAGCTGGGTGAATCAGGAATATTGGCCTGAATATCAGCCACCGTTGCCTCCTCACGGGTGTACAGCACATCCATTATCTGCCGTTCGCGCCGGGTTAGGTGTACGTGTTTACGATGAACCATTTTATCCTCACCTGTTGTCTACTTTTGTCGGGTACAGAATTTCAGTAGCCGAGCTGTCAATGCCAATTCTCAACTCTCCTCCTACCAAATGCTCCTTTTATAGCACTATGCTAGTTTTTTAGCATTAAACTAAAGTAACTACAAGTTCTAATTTCCAATGTGCATTAACACGCCAGCCCGTTACACTTTCAGCGCAACTAGAAGGGAAGGGGAATTCCATGACTGCCACCATCCGTGTAACCATGCTCGCAGCGATATTTAGCTTCATCGCAGCCTGTTCAGATCAAACTACACAGCAACAAACAACCGCCGGTACGGCGGAGCCGAAAGAAACAGTTTCAGATCGCGCCCAAGCCATCCAAAAGTCTACCGCTGATATCGACGGCGCGAGAATCGCCAAGGGTGAGCCTGCCAATTGGCTATCTACCGGACGAACCTACGATGAACAGCGCCACAGCCCGCTATCAGACATAAATACCCAGTCCATCAGCGATCTGGGTTTGGCATGGTACTGGGATACTGGTACTAAAAGAGGCTTGCAAGCCACACCCATTGTGGTCGACGGCGTGATGTTCACCACCGGCACATGGTCAGTAGTGTGGGCACATGATGCAAAAACCGGAGAGCTGTTATGGGAATTCGACCCGCAAGTACCCAAGGCTTGGGCCCGCTACGCATGTTGTGATGTGGTGAACCGGGGCGTGGCTGCGTGGAAAGGCAAGATCTACGTTGGCACCCTAGATGGTCGTTTGATCGCCCTAGATGCAGGAACAGGCAAAAAAGTGTGGGATGTGAGCACTATTTTACCCAATCGTCCCTACACCATTACTGGTGCACCACGCATTGTCAAAGACAAAGTAATTATTGGCAACGGCGGAGCCGAGTATGGCGTGCGTGGTTACATCACCGCCTATGATGCTGCTTCCGGCGATGAACAGTGGCGTTTCTTCACAGTGCCTGGCAACCCTGATGACGGCTTCGAAAACAAAGCCATGGAAGAGGCAGCCGCTACCTGGCGCGGCGGCAAGTGGTGGGAAGTTGGTGGCGGCGGCACGGTGTGGGATTCAATGGCATTTGATGCAGACCTCAACCTGCTCTATATCGGCTCCGGCAATGGTGCACCCTGGAACCGCTACATTCGTAGCCCAGGTGGTGGTGATAACCTTTACTTATCGTCAATCATAGCCATCAATCCAGACACTGGGTCGAAAGTCTGGCATTACCAAACCACACCGGGTGATACCTGGGACTACACTGCCACACAACATATGATTCTAGCCGACCTAGAAATCAAAGGAGAGCAGCGCAAAGTCATTATGCAGGCACCCAAGAATGGCTTCTTCTATGTGCTTGATCGAACCAATGGCGAATTTATTTCCGCCGAAGCTTACGCTCCAGTGACTTGGGCTACCCATGTTGACCAAGAAACAGGCCGGCCGGTGGAAGACCCCGAAGCCCACTATGCAAATGAAAAGAAGCGCATCAGGCCCGGTCCTTTAGGCGGGCATAATTGGCATCCCATGACCTTCCACCCCGAAACCGGGTTGGTCTATGTCCCAGCATTAGATTTACGCTTCGACTACGCGCAAGACAACGCCTTTAAACATTCTCCCGAAGATTGGAACCTGGGCGTTGATTTACGCGAGTCAGCACCACCCCCCAGTGCAGAAGAAAACATAGACAACCTGCAAAGTATCAAGGGTTACCTCACCGCTTGGGATCCAGTCACCCAGCAAGAAGTATGGCGCGTACAACACGCCACAGCATGGAACGGTGGATTGCTTTCCACCGGCGGCAACCTCATCTTTCAAGGACGAGCAGATGGACAGTTTTCTGCTTATCGAGCAGACACCGGAGAGCTTGTTTGGGAAAGCCCAGTCCATATCGGCATCATCGCAGCACCTGTCAGCTACAGTGTAGATGGCGAGCAATATATTACGGTTGTCGCAGGTTGGGGCGGCGCATACGGCCTCGCCTCTGGCGCGCCTCGACATCGCAATAACGTGCTCAGCGAAGGACGCATCTTGACCTACAAACTAGGTGGTAAAGCTGAATTACCGAAACCTGAAGTCACCTATTTGGCGGTACCTACACCACCTGCCATGGACTATACGCCTGAGCAACAAAAGCACGGACAAGATGTATTTCATAACTATTGTGCAGTTTGCCACGGACCTGGTGTAGGCACCTCGGGTCCTATTGCGAGCTTGCTCTATTCAAGTGAAGACACGCATGCTATTTGGGATGCCATCGTAGTGGGCGGGGCGTATATCGAAAAAGGCATGCCCAGCTTCGGACATGCGCTAAGTGCCACCGACGCACAAGATGTTCGCGCATATGTCATTGAGCGCGCCAAGACGGTGATCGCATTCTGTGAATCGAGCTTTAGAGAGGAATATCCAGAACTGCTAGATACGGCGTGCGAAGTCCCTGCGCTGAGTACTACTGGAGGCGAATAACCTTAAAAAACGATTCCCTGAACAACCCAGAGATGGGTTATTCAGGGGCGATTATTGTAGAGATGGTCGCTCACGAGCGGCCACTTCTACTGCAACCGGGAGGTGATCTGACAGTCGGCAGTTAAGCACCTTATGGCTTTTGATTTCCAGATTCGGCGATACCAACACATGATCTAAGGTCTGGGAGGGTTGCCATGCTGGATAAGTGTGCTGGGTGTTTTCTGCAGGCTGTAAATTCAATTTTTTCAGCGGCGAATCATTGAGTAATTGGCTCGCAGGCGTATTCATATCACCCATTAAAATAACCTGGCGCTCATGTGCAACCTGCTCGGCCACATAGGACAACTGTCGGCGACGAGAACGCTCACCCAGAGACAGATGTAACATCACGATGACCAATTCATCACCAGCGTAAGGAACACGTACAAAGACCGCCCCTCTGCCTGGAATGACGCCTGGTAATTTGTGATCTTCTAATCCCCGCGGCTGTAATCTGCTTAATATACCATTGCCATGCTGGGCTATTGGCCCGAGGTTGCGGGTAGTTTGTGCATACCAATATGGAAAACCAGCACGCTGTGCGAGAAATTCCACCTGATTGATAAAGCCACTGCGAATACTGCCACCATCCACTTCTTGCAAACCAATGAGGTCGTAATCTGTGATTAGATCACCGATGCGGCGTAAATTTTTCATACGCGACTCATGCGGCAACAAGTGCTTCCAACCCTTAGTGAAATAATGCCGATAGGCTGACGTTTTGATGCCTACCTGAATGTTAAACGACAATAGCTTGATGGTTGCCGAACTATGACTAATTGAAGTAGTTGGCAAATCTTGCATACCTCTAAGATTTGCGATGGGGTCAACTACGCACGCACGTTCCGCACGTCTGGCCCATGAAAACATGCTCTGCTCCCTTCCTGGAAGCTTGAGTCTAGGCGCTTGGGTGTTGTGAAACTGAGGACTGAGCTGCATTTTAATGCATGCCGCAGAGAGGCAGGCTGCAGTGAGCACCACGACTCACTATGAATCGTCCTGCTCAAGATTGATCAGATAGTCTACAACTTCGAGCATTTTAGCGTTGCCACCCGCCATGCGGCCGTCGACCCGATACTTACCATTGACAACAATACTCGGCACACCCGTCACCTGGTAGGCGCGAACTTTTGCTTTGGCTTGTTGTACCCGACTGCGCACCGAAAATGAATTATAAGCGGTAGTGAAATCTGCTTCAGACACTTCAGCCAGATCTTCAAACATTGGCGATAACACAGCAGGTTTACGCACATCTTCGCTGCGCACGTGCAAACTTTCGAACAGTGGAGTATGTACTTGTGCTGTCACACCTAACGTTTCAGCCGTATAGAAGGCTTGAGCCAGCAATTCCCAGTCAGCATTAAAGACAGCGTGGGTACGATAAAAATCAACTCCGTCATCTTGGCGGCGATGCCAAGACTCAATCAGCGGCTCAAAATTAAAACAATGTATACAGGCATAAGAAAACAGCTCAACCACTTCGACTTGATCTGCATTGCGTGTTTCAACCGTAATCGGTAGGAGTTTGTAGTGAGTACCCTGCACAAATTCTGCCGTCTTGGCTTCCTCGGCAACAGCAGTGCTACCAATACTAAGCAAACTGAACGAAGCAACAATGGTGATTACAATTTTTCGAAACGGCATATGCCTCTCCTTGCGCCAACGGCGCACAATGCTAAAAATTTCGGCTGCATACTGAATATAATAGGCCGCATCTCAATACTGGCCCATTCTGGATGAATATTGGCTTAACGTGAGTTATCGAAGCCCTTGGATGTAGTCTGCCAATGCACCAATTTCGGTATCGGTTAAACCCTCGGCAATATCACGCATCATGCCGCCGTAAATGGCATCGGTGATCCGCTGATTTTCGCGATACGCTTTGAGTTGCACAGTCGTGTACTGGGCGGGTTGCCCAGCCAGTTGAGGAAAGCCCGCTGCAGCGTTCCCGCTACCGCTTGGATTATGGCAAGCAGCACACGCAGCGACACCCTTGCGAGCAATACCACCCCGATAAATCTGTTGAGCCATGGCAACTTGCTCATCTTCACCCACGGCTTGGCTTGATTTAGCGGGCAGACTCGCATAATAAGCTGCCATATCTGCCAAGTTTTGCTCTGTTTTATTGGTCAGCTGTCCAGCCATCAACAAAACGGCTCGATCACCTGACTGAATAGCCTGAAGCTGGCGCAACAAGTACTTTTCATGCTGACCGGCTAAATTTGGATAGCTACCATCCAATCCTGTTGCACCATCTTGTCCATGACAAGCGACACATGCCGTCACTTGGTCTTTACCCGCAGCGGCATCCCCTGCTGCCTGAACAACTGACGCCAGCAAAAACAATAAAAGCATTGCTGCTGTTTTAAGAAAAATGTGACCGCTCATACACTGGATCCATATGACACTAAAGAGAATGTTAAACTGCCTGAATTCATCATAGTCGATATTTAAATGATGACTCCATTTGTGGCTACCCGCATCTGCCTGCATCTACTTGCAAAGAGGCGCGCGGATTATATAACAACAAAAGCTAAAATCGGGAACAAATAATGGCTCTAGCACCCCACCCGGAACGATTAGAAGCAACTTTTCTAACCAGCGCACCAGATTTGCGCCGATGTCCTGCCGTTACTGGCCCTGAAATCGCATTTGCCGGACGTTCTAATGCTGGCAAATCATCCGTTTTGAACCGTATAACCGGCAACAAGCGCATGGCTAAGGTCAGCAAAACGCCGGGCCGCACTCAGATGTTGAATTTCTTCGACTTGCGCAGCTTTAATTCGGCCCGATTGGTCGACTTGCCCGGCTACGGATACGCCAAAGCAGGTAAACAAGCACAAGCGGCCTGGCAACAGTCGGTCAACGAGTACCTTTCATTTCGAGACTCGCTAGTTGGGTTAGTGCTGGTGATGGACATCCGTCACCCGAACCAAAGCTACGATCAAGAACTACTCAATTGGAGTCATGAATCTGGCTTGCCAGTTTGTGGCTTGCTCAACAAAGCTGACAAATTGGGGTATTCAGCACAAAAGCAAGCTCAGCGGGCATTCGATAAAACCTACGGCGAACACAACTTGCTGCAAAGCCAATGCTTTTCAGCCCTCAAAGGTACAGGAGTCACCGAATTGATCGCCATTCTGGGCGAATGGTTTACCCAAGCAAACCTCAAAAATACATAGGCTGCTAGGAGTCTGTGTGCAATGAAAGGCCTAATGCGCCAAATCCCAGTTTGCGCCCACCCCAGCTTCGACAATGAGTGGCACGCTCAAATCGGCGGCCGATTGCATAATTCTGATAACTTCGCAACGTAACACATCAACTTCGTCCGCAGAAACTTCAAAGACCAATTCGTCATGCACTTGCATAATCATGGCCGCATTTATCTTCGATGCTTGCAGCCAGCTTTGCGCCTCGATCATTGCACGTTTGATGATGTCCGCTGCGGTACCCTGCATCGGCGCGTTGATCGCAGTGCGTTCAGCCGCTTGGCGCCGAGGCACATGGCGAGCATTAATTTCTGGCAAATACAAACGCCGGCCAAACACCGTTTCGACATAACCTTGTTCTCGCGCCAAGGCCCGAGTTTCTTCCATATACTGGCGCACGCCGGGATAACGGCTAAAGTATCGATCAATATAATCTTGGGCCAGGGTTCTAGAAATACTCAATTGGCGCCCTAATCCAAAAGCGGACATCCCGTATATCAACCCAAAGTTAATCGCCTTAGCGCTGCGGCGCTCGTCATCGGAGACCTCTTCGGGGGTTTTCGAAAACA
>JAADHW010000280.1 GCA_013151695.1 Gammaproteobacteria bacterium | reverse complement strand
ACTGCTTTGACCTCTTCCCCAAATTCCTCATTTGGTACGCCAAATACAGCAACATCTAATACCTTGTCATGAGTAATCAACGCATTCTCAGCTTCTTGGGGATATATATTGACGCCACCTGAAATAATCATGAAATGTTTGCGGTCTGTCAGGTACAGAAAACCATCCTCATCCATGTAACCGACATCCCCTAAGGTAGTCCAACCTTGAGGGTGCCTAGACTCACCGGTTTTATCAGGGTCTTTGTAGTACTCAAAATCACCACCACCACCCATATAAATAGTCCCAGATTCACCAACAGCGACGTCTTCACCCTGATCGTTACATATGTGCAGTTCACAGTTTAGCGGTTTGCCTACAGAACCCTTGTGTGCCAACCACTCTTCAGAGTTCAACTGAATGAAGCCATTACCTTCCGTTCCGGCATAGTACTCATGGATGATGGGGCCCCACCATTCAATCATCTGCTCCTTAATGGGTACAGGACACGGTGCTGCTGCATGAATGGCACACTGTAACGACGACACGTCATACTTAAGCCGCACTTCCTGGGGTAGCTTTAACATTCGAACAAACATCGTCGGTACCCATTGGCTATGGGTTATTTGATATTGCTCCAGACATTGCAGTGCAAATTCTGCTTCGAAGTGTTCCATTACCACCACAGCGATACCGGATCGCAAGCACGACATAGTGAATCCTAAGGGTGCCGCATGATACAACGGGGCTGGAGACAGGTAGATGGAGTCAGGGGTTGCCCCGTACAACATTGTCAGCACCGCCAAGGGGTCGACCTCACCATAAGGCTCTTCGGGTAGTGGCCGTTTTATACCTTTTGGATAGCCGGTTGTGCCAGACGAGTACAACATAGCCGCGCCTTCGCTTTGGTCTGCTATCGGCTCCTTGGGCTGATCACCAATGGCGTCCTCCCAACTTTCAAACTCATCTATGACACCATCTACCATGAAACGATACTTCACCTCAGGCAGGCTGTGAACCAGCGTTCCCACGACGTCTTTTCGATTGATGGAGGTGATAAATACTTGGGCTTCACAGTTATTAACAATGTAGTCAACTTCTGCAGATTGCAGCCGCCAACTTATTGCCGTGTAGTACAAACCGCTACGCTGGGCAGCAAAGCAAATTTGAAAAAAGCGCGGATGATTCTCCAACAATATGGCGATGTGGTCACCACGCTTCAACCCAAGCTTGCGGAATAAATGTGCACCTTGGTTAGCCGCTTCTTCCAATTCGAGATAACTAACCACCTGGCCGCTCTCCGCGATGGTGTAAGCGGTCTTGTCAGGGTTAGTACTGGCAATTTCTGCTGGATTCATACTTGATACCTTATTGATCTATTCTGCTGCGTCGAGGGACAGCGAGGCAGAGTTCATGCAAAAGCGTAAACCTGTAGGCTGTGGCCCATCTGGAAAAACATGCCCTAAGTGGGCTTCACATCTGGCGCAGTTCACCTCTACCCGTCGCATTCCTAAACTCGAATCCTAAACTCGAATCTTCGTGGGGGACCACACACTCTTCATTGATGGGAGCGTAGAAACTAGGCCAGCCACTGCGCGAGTCGTATTTGGTCTGGGAGTCGAACAAGGCAGCATCGCAACATTTACAGTTGTACACACCCGGCGTTTTGGTATCGCAATAAATACCAGTAAATGCAGGTTCAGTCCCGGCATTGCGAGTGATCTCAAAATCATTGGCTGACAGTTGCGCTCGCCATTCATCCACAGTTTTTGCCTTCTCTTTACCACTTTCTGACACAATTCCACTCCTCAACTACGCTATTTGTATCGATGTTATGATACAAACCTTCATATGCAAAGAGCACTTGCCACAGGAATAAAAATGAGCCGCTCAGATATTGTCACCCCGATTACGCCGCAGCCACGACGCCTGATTAGAAAATCAGCAAAGCTAGATGAGGTTTGTTATGACATCCGTGGACCGGTGCTATTGCAAGCCAATCGTTTAGAGGAAGAAGGACACAAAATCCTCAAGCTCAATATAGGCAACCCAGCACCTTGGGGGTTTGAAGCACCAGAGGAAATACTGCGCGACGTTATTCACAACATTCCTGCTTCACAAGGCTATTGCGACTCAAAAGGTATTTATTCAGCTCGAAAAGCGGTTATGCAATACGCGCAGCAAATTGGCATTGCAGGCGTGGAAGTTGATGACATTTACATTGGTAACGGGGTATCGGAATTGGTGGTCATGGCCATGCAAGGTCTCATCAATGATGGCGACGAAGTCTTGATCCCCGCACCTGATTTTCCGCTTTGGAGTGCCGCTGCAAACCTATCCGGTGCCAAGCCCGTCCACTATATTTGTGATGAAGGTTCTGGTTGGCAACCTGACCTAGCCGACATACGCGCCAAGATCACGCCAAATACTAAAGCCTTAGTGGTCATCAACCCAAATAATCCTACTGGGGCTGTGTATGAAAAGGCGATGCTTGAAGCGCTTATTGCTATTGCTAGAGAATTCGATTTGGTGGTACTGGCAGATGAAATATACGACAAAATACTATACGACCAGGCGCAGTATATTCCCATGGCTTGCCTGGCTGATGACTTGCTAATTCTTACGTTAAGTGGGTTGTCGAAATCCTATCGGGTGGCAGGATTTCGAACCGGCTGGCTCATCGTCAGCGGAGCCAAACAAAGGGCACAAGACTACATCGAAGGTCTTAACATACTGGCGTCCATGCGCTTGTGTTCAAACGTTCCCACACAACATGCCATTCAAACAGCCCTCGGTGGGTATCAGAGTATTAACGAACTCACATGCCCTGGCGGACGTTTATATGAGCAGCGCGACGTTGCCTGGCGCATGCTCAATGACATCGATGGCCTCAGTTGCGTAAAGCCTATGGGCGCCTTGTATTTATTTCCCAAGCTCGACAGCAAGAAGTTCAACATTAAAAATGACGAAAAATTTGTCCTCGACCTGTTAACCAAAGAAAAGGTACTGGTAGTTCAAGGTACAGGCTTTAGTTGGCCGCAACACAATCACTTTCGCATCGTATTCCTCCCCCACGAAGAAGAGTTGGTAGATGCCATCAGTCGCATCGAACGCTTTCTTGCACACTATCGACAATAATGTCTGATCTTCATATCGATGAGTTTTATACCGATGCAGCGAAAATCTTGGTTAGCCTGTTTTCAGTATTCCCACGCCCGGTAACCATTTATGCAGCAGACATTAGCGGCCCAGACGATGGAGACGAATATGGGGTTCACAGTTTTCGTTACCAAGCCTGTTTCGCCACGCTTGTTTGGTTGGGAGAAGAAGGATACTTGCGCTACCAAGATACCATCAAACAGGATGCCATCGATCAAGCAGTACTCACTAGCACTTGTTTTTCAGCCATGCTAAAACACTCGACCTCAGTAAAACTTGACGACTCAACCTTACCCCCAAGTGTTCAAGCCCAACAACGCACAACAATCTACCAACTCCAGCAGGCAGTCGATTCAAAGTCCACAATTGAAATCTCGGCAGCATTCCAGACCCTTTTAGAGAATATGCCCGTTAACTGAATGTGAAGGCCAAAACTTTGAGGCCTCGCTCGGGGTATCGATCTGGGAAGTCAATATGAGGGGGTAACATTTCAACAAACCTGGCCCGTGGACACCAGCGAGCCATTTGATTGTGCAAAAAGTCTGGGCCTAGAAATGGCGAATTCAGACAAGCGAGAACAGTACCACCCGGCTTGGTAAACTCAGGTATTCGCTTGAGAATTTGAGAATAGGATTTTTCTGCGACAAAACTGCCCTTTTGATTGGTGGGAGGATCGATGATCACAATATCATAGGGACCCAGCTGGCGAACTTTCCACCACGACTTAAATAAATTGTGCGGCAACATACGCACCTTACGCAGGTCATGCTGATTGAGGAGGTGGTTGCGATTACCTACTTCTAGCGAAGGCTTGCTCATATCATTATTCACCACCATGCGCGCACCATGCTCGATCGCAGACACTGAAAAAGCGCAGGTATAAGCAAATAGGTTAAGTACTGTGGCATCTTGCATTTTGTCAATCAACCACTTGCGCACATGGGCCATATCTAAAAACAAACCGACGTTCTGGTTTCGCATAGGTGCAATCAAATACTGTAACCCACCCTCAAGTACAACATGTTCATCCGGTACTTCCCCGAACCACACCTGGGTTTGCGTGCGACGCCCATCGCGGAACTGCACAACACTACCTTGCACTTTTTTATTTTCCTCCAGTAAAGCTTGATGAAGCTTTTCTAGAAACGGCTGATTCACCTCGCCATACACTGCAATGTGTAAAAACGGCGGAAACCAATTCACCACAATATTTTCGTAGCCTGGGTAAAAGTGTCCACGCCCGTGAAATAGCCGCCGCGCCTCAACTTGGTCTTGGTGCCACTTTTCCGCACAGATATCGATGATTTCCTGCATCACGAATATTGTGTTGCGAC
>JAADHW010000358.1 GCA_013151695.1 Gammaproteobacteria bacterium | reverse complement strand
CCTAGGGGTGTTCAAACCCGAAGAAGTGGGCCCTATGGATGTGCAGGTGCCTAACGGTGTCGTTGATATCGTAGCAGCAGATGAGCAGGACGCTGTAGCCAAAGCCAAACAATATCTGTCTTACTTCCAAGGCACTGTAGAACGGTGGCAGGCGCCTGATGAGCGAGCCCTGCGTTTTATTGTCCCTGAAAATCGGTTGCGCTATTACGATATGCGCGATGTCATCAAAGGCATCGCTGATGTTGATTCGATTCTTGAGCTTCGGTCGGAATGGGCAATTGGCATCATCACAGCCTTCATACGAATCGAAGGACGTCCCATGGGGGTTATCGCTAACAATCCAGTTCACTTGTCTGGTGCTATAGACGCTCCCGGCGCGGACAAAGGTACGCGTTTTATGCAATTGTGTGATGCCTTTGATATTCCAATTCTATCTTTGTGTGACTGTCCAGGCATTATGGTTGGACCTGAAGTTGAGAAAACAGCCGTAGTTCGCCATGCGGCTCGAATGTTTGTCACCAGTGCCAATATTGATGTACCGCTTATGACTATTGTTATCCGCAAGGGTTATGGTTTGGGAGCCCAAGCCATGGCTGGAGGCAGTTTTAAGGCGCCATTGTTTACCATTACATGGCCAACTGGAGAGTTTGGCGGTATGGGCTTGGAGGGGGCGGTGAAGTTAGGCTATCGCAAAGAGCTACAAGCCATCGAAGATCCGCAAGAGCGCACTCGTACTTATGAGGAAATGGTGGCGAACATGTATCAGCGTGGTAAGGCCGTTAACATGGCGTCACACTTTGAACTAGATGATGTCATCGACCCTGCAGACAGTCGCAAGTGGATTGTCTCAGGGCTACGTTGCGTCCCTGCGCCGCTTGCCCGTAAAGGTAAGAAGCGTCCCAACATAGACACTTGGTAAGGAGCTACAACCGATGATGCTATTTGACCAATGGCGACAGCGCTATTCCATGGTTCTTCTCTGTTTTTGTGCGGTATTTGTTTGTTACATAGACCGTGTCAGCATCAGCATCGCCATGATTCCGATGGCGGAACAATACGGATGGAGTGAGTCCACTCAGGGGCTCATTTTCTCATTCTTCTTTTTCGGTTATATGATGACCCAGTTTCTAGGTGGCTATTTAGCGGATCGGTTTGGTGGCAAAGTTGTTTTAGCTATTGGCGTGATTTGGTGGTCGATTTTTACCATCCTCACGCCACCTGCAGCAGCTCTGGGGATTGCAGCATTACTGACAGTACGCGTGCTTATGGGCATGGGTGAGGGGGTGACCTTTCCATCCATCTACGCGTTGTACGGAAAATGGGTGCCGACCAAGGAGCGTGCTCGCTCTGTTGCCCTATCGAATAGCGGTATTCCTATCGGGCAGGTGTTTGCGCTGCTGGTTGCGCCACTCATTGCCGTCAAGTGGGGGTGGGAATGGATTTTCTACATTTTTGGCTCTGCGGGCGGTGTTTGGATTGTGTGCTGGTATTTCATGGCAGCAAAAGACCCAGGCTCCCACCCTCGGGTTTCTGCAATTGAAGCCAATGAAATTGCAGATGGTTTGCCTGTTGTTAATGCAGACGCGAAAATAACTTCGAATCTAGATTTTTTTAAGTCTAAGGCCGTGTGGGCAATTATTGTTGCACATTTTTGCAATAACTGGTCGTTGTACGTTTTGTTGTCCTGGCTGCCGAGCTTCGTGACCAAGGGTCTGGGTGTAGATTTTGCTAACTCTGGTTGGGTCAGCATGATTCCGCACCTAGTTTCCTTTGTTTTTTTCAACGTTGCAGGCCATGTGGCAGATCGTTGGGTAAAACAAGGTATGCCCGTTGTTAAGGTCCGCAAAATCTGCCAAACCATTGGTTTTGGTGGTATCTCTGCTGCGCTATTTGTTGTGGGAGAGGTGTCCACCGCATGGCTGGCGATCACCATTATGTGTGTTGGTAACGCCTTGGGTGCGTTTGCGACCGGCGGGTTTGCCGTTAACCATATGGACATTGCACCCAACCATGCAGGCAAACTCATGGGCATCACCAATACCTTTGGCACTATCCCGGGCATTATCGGTGTGGCAGTGAGTGGGTATATTCTAGAGGCAACCGGCTCTTGGGCGTTGGTCTTTCAGGTGGCGGGCGCGGTGACAGTTTTTGGTCTAATTTTCTATCTCATATTTGCGCAGGGTGAAAAAGAGTTCGACTAGACTTTGCTTGTGCAGGCTTATGCGAAACACATCCAATAGACAAAGTGTTAGGATCTATGGAGCTTATTTTGTATAGGAATTAACATGATATCTTTACGCGTAAATGGTGAGGAACATCAGCTTGATGTTGAACCCTCTATGCCTTTGTTGTGGGCTATTCGTGAAAAACTAAAACTCACAGGTACAAAGTTTGGCTGTGGTATCGCGCAATGTGGAGCCTGTACTGTGCATTTGAATGGTCAGCCTATCCGATCATGTGTAACTCCAGTGTCTGCTGTTATGGGTGGTGACATCACCACCATCGAAGGCATCTCATCCCCTGATGGCTTGCATAGCGTGCAACAAGCGTGGATCGACGAACAAGTTGCGCAATGTGGATATTGCCAATCTGGACAAATTATGTCGGCTGTGGCGCTGCTAAGACAAACACCGAATCCTAGTGATGAAGACATTGACAAGGCCATGTCGGGCAATATTTGTCGCTGTGGAATGTATGGCCGAATCCGCTCCGCGATCAAAAATGTCGGACAAGGCGTGGTGCAAACTTATGATCCACAGGAGACTGCGCATGGGTAAGTGGACACGGCGTGCTGTGATTAGTACGGGCGTTATCGCAGGCGGAGGTTTGGTTGTTGGGGTAGCGTTGCGTCCAGGCCATCGCGCACCAGATATGGCACACCTTGTGACAGGTGATGATGAGCAACTGATTAACGCTTGGGTGAAAATTGGTGGAGATAATCACATCACCGCTATCGTTGCGCATAGTGAGATGGGTCAAGGTTGCGCAAACGGCGCTCACCCAGATGTTAGCTGACGAGTTAGATGCCCGATGGCAGGACATGAGCTTCATCGAAGCGCCTGCTGAAGATGAATATGCTAACTGGGCGTTGGGTAAGGGCTTCGTGATAGGTGGGGTCGACATTCCCAAGTCTTTGGTACCCACGGTTGATGGTTTGTTTATGCAAGTAACGAGTGCCATGCACCTGCAAATAACCGGTGGCAGCGCCAGTGTTCGAGCCACTGGCGTTTATGGCATGCGCATCGCTGGTGCCGCTGCAAGAGAGTTGTTAATCAAAGCAGCGGCAGCACAATGGGAGGTGCCAGAATCTGAATTGACCGCTAAACATTCCCAAATCATTCATAGCCGTTCTGGACGCCAGGCTAATTTTTCCCAGTTTGCCGCTGCTGCAGCACAATTCAAGCCTTCTCGTACACCCCGACTAAAGTCTATTGAAGACTTTGAGATTATGGGCCGGAGTGTGGCTCGTCACGACATTCCCAGCAAGGTGGACGGCACTGCGGTATTTGGGATAGACGCAGACGTGCCTGACATGAAGTATGCCGCCATTAAAGGTGCGCCGGTATTTGGTGCTCAAGCGCTTGAGTTTAATGCCAACGGTGCAGATCAAGCTACCGGGGTACTGCAAATAGTTAACTTGGGTGAAGCGGTAGCAGTTGTCGCGGACGGGTATTGGAATGCCAGCCAAGCACTGAAAATGATTGACATCACCTGGTCAAAAACTGGCAGTGAAGGCTTAGATAGTGAGAAGTTATTCGCGCAATTTGAACGTGACATACAAGCCGCAAAACGCAGTGGTGATGCCACCGACGATGTATCCATTGGCGATGTTGAAGCTGCCTTCGAACGAGCGGACAAGGTTGTAGAAGCCAACTACCGAGTTCCGTTTTTGGCACACGCTTGTATGGAGCCTATGAATGCTACCGCCAGAGTTGATGACAACAAATGTGAAGTTTGGGTCGGGTCGCAAAACCCACTGGGCTTTAAATACGAAATAGCAAAAGCGTTAGAAATGGATGCCAGCCAAGTCGCCTTGCACCAGCACACGATGGGTGGTGGATTTGGGCGGCGCGCGACCAGTGACGTTGCCGTGCAAGCCGCTCGCATAGCCAAAGTGGTGGGAGTGCCGGTTAAACTTATCTGGTCGCGGGAGGAAGACATTCGTCATGATGTTTATAGACCCGCCATCGCCTCACAGTTTCGTGCAGCATTGTCAGACCAAGGTGATGTGATGGCGTGGGAAAACATGTTTCACGAAAAGCACGAGCCCGATGAAGCACCCAAAATCCCCTATGACATAGCATCGAAATCTATCCAGTACATTGAAAGTCTCACTCATGTGCCATTTGGCCCCTGGCGAAGTGTGGATCATTCTCAACATGGTTTCTTCACTGAATCTTTTTTTGATGAGGTGGCTCACGCAGTTGATAAGGATCCCTATGAACTGCGCCGAACACTGTTGAGTGACAAACCAAGGCATCTAGCGGTACTTGATCGTGCGGCAGAAGAAGCGGGGTGGGGTGAGCAACTTGCTGCTGGTCGAGGAAGAGGCATTTCCCTGCAACAATCATTTGGTTCGATCGTCGCTCAAGTGGTTGATGTTAGTGTGAATCAAGGCAGCGTTAAGGTAGATCGGGTCGTGTGTGTAATAGATCCAGGTTTTGCGGTGTCGCCAGATGGTGTTCGCGCGCAAATGGAATCTGGCATCATCTATGGGTTAAGTGCTGCGTTGTATGGCGACATCAATATTGTTGATGGGGCAGTGAAACAGGGTAATTTTCATGATTACCAGGTTGTGCGCATGCATGAAGCACCAGTTATTGAAACTCACATTATCAATAGCGGTGCGGCATGGGGTGGTGCTGGTGAACCTGGAACTCCAGGCATTGCACCTGCCTTAGCTAATGCGGTTTACCAGGCAACGGGCACTCGGGTACGCCAATTGCCTCTGTCCAACTACGACTTTTCTTATCAGTTTGTTGAAGAGGAAGGAGTTATCTAACATTTGGCTCACTCGGTCGCCGGTCGCGACCAGGCGCTAAAAATAAATTTCTTTTACTGCAACCCTTATTGGTTGCCTCGCATCTATATAAGTAACAGCGATCAATAAACAATGTTGGAGTGAATAGAGATGGATGTAATAAAACCATTTGGCGTACTCGTGTGCGTGGCCGTGTTGGGCTTTAGTTCTTTGGCTAGTGCGGGCGAATACACCATGACCTACTCCGAAGGTGAGCTAAAAAATATCCAGGGTGTTAAGGCCGTCCATGCGCGCATGGTGAAGGCTGCGACACGGTACTGTCCAACCTATACAGAAATACGATCACTAGCTGACGTGCGTACATGTGTTAATGGGGTTGTTTCAGACTTGGTGGGTACAGTGAACCATTCTGGTTTG
>JAADHW010000310.1 GCA_013151695.1 Gammaproteobacteria bacterium | reverse complement strand
GTAGTGCAAGCAATGGTTAACGAAACTTCAAAATCATCAAATCGATCTGCGCTCTGGCTGCCTATGCAGCAATACTCTTCATCCATAAAAATGTAGCTGCCGACCTGCAAATCAGTAATTGAAGCCACTTCTGTATCAATGTCATAGGTGCCCGTACCACTACCCGTGACTATATCAACGCCGATACCTTGTGCACTCAACCATGACAGGCGTTCTTCAATCGTTGCCCAAAGTTTTAGAGACAGTTCGCGTCTAGGTTCATAGCCTTCAACGTGCATGACGTGGCCAGCGTAATGTTGGCAGCCTGCGAAAGTTAAGCGTTGATCTGCGGAAATTTTCTCGACCAAGCGTAACATCAAACTTTCACTGCGCGTTCCGGTCCGTCCCATAGCCGCATCCAAATCAACCAGCACGTCGAGCTGCGCAGCTTGAGGTAAACACTCAAGCAAGATATCCAGGCCAATTTCGCTGTCGACAACAACGCTTAAAGAGGCACCTTGTACGGCTAAGTCACCAACAACATTAGCCTTGGTGGCAGTTGTTACAGGAGAAGTAATAAGGACTGTATTTACACCAGCTGCAAGCAAAACAACAGCCTCACTGACTTTTGCAACACACACCCCCACAGCACCGGCATCAAGTTGCAATTTGCTGATTATCGGACATTTGTGGGTTTTAGCATGAGGGCGAAAACCCTTCCCGGCAGCACCGAGATGAGTTGTCATCTTCTCAATGTTGCGCATCAAAGCGGCCCGATTGAGCACCAAGGCTGGCGTAGGCAGTTCTTCAACTGCCAATGCTTTTTTCAGCTCGATGGGCGTAAATTGACGTTGTCGAAGTTGCTCGACTAAGAATGGCATAGGCATGGGTGCATAGTTTAATTGAAAACTTGCCTACAGCCTATTTCAACAACACCCTTTCTTATACTGGTCGTAGTAGTAATTTGTTGCATCAACAAAGCCGTCAATGGACCCACAATCGAATCGCCGACCTTTAAATTTATAGGCCATGACACATCCGGTTTTCGCTTGCTGGAGTAGCGCATCGGTGATTTGGACCTCACCATTTTTACCCTCGGGAGTGGTGCGTAATATCTCAAAGATATCTGCTGTCAAAATATAACGGCCGATAATTGCCAAATTAGTCGGTGCCTCTGCCGGCGCTGGCTTTTCGATCATGTCTGTCACCCGTATGAGCCTATCGCCTAATGCTTCACCATCGATGATCCCATAGCTACCTGTTTGATTTTTGGGGACTTCTTCCACCGCCACGATGCTACAACGGTACTGTTTAAATAAGGCCAGCATCTGCGACAAAACACCCTGCTCTTCACCAATACATAAATCATCCGCTAACACGACGCCAAAGGGTTCGTCTCCGATGATTGCTTGGCCGGTGAGAATCGCATCACCCAATCCGCGCATAGTGATTTGGCGGGTATAAGAAAAAGTACAGGTGTCGATCAACGATCTTATGCCTTGAAGAGATTTTTCTTTACCGGTCCCAGCAATTTGATGCTCGAGTTCATAACTCACATCAAAATGATCTTCGATAGCACGTTTACCGCGTCCAGTAACAAAGCCGATGTCTAACATGCCAGCCTCGGCGGCTTCTTCCACCGCATATTGGACTAGAGGCTTGTCTAAAATCGGTAATATTTCTTTGGGCATCGCCTTAGTGGCGGGTAAAAAGCGCGTCCCATAGCCAGCCACTGGAAAGAGGCATTTCTTGATCATGACGTCCGTTTTCACTGTATTTTGCCCATTCTAACCCGCGAGGTGAGCGAGCGTGTTATTCAAAGATCAATATGTGCGATGGTTCGCACCCTTTTAGCGGTTAGCCTCTTTTAGCAGGTAAAAAGGATCGAAATCAATAAATTGGGTTTAGGCTTGGTTTTCAAGGCTACGCTCATACTCAGATTGAAGTCGTAACGAGGCCAGCAGATGTTCGCAGATTGCACGACCAACTTTGCGCTGTTCTAGTTTGCCCATTTTCTTGGTGTGCACCAGACTCTGCTGTAAACCCTGACTAGACATCGCCCTAGCTCGGTGAACTCGACCTTTGAGCGCTTTAGACAAGCGAATTGCAGTTTCCATGTGTTGATCAGCGTGAACGAGTGACTGCGAGGCTCTGTTTGTGCCAGAGGCTCTGCTTGTGCTATTTGACAAGATCGAGTTCGAAACGCTAACCGCATTTGACTCAAACAGTGAAAAATTTTCGCCCACACCAATGTTTTTCTGCTTCGGCCTGGCAACTTGATTCGGCCTCTCAACTTGCTTCCACTGAGCAACTTCGAAATTACCCAAACTCAAATCAGATGTTTTTCTCGGATCTTGTCTAGCAACACTTTGCATGGCTAACTCTCATCATCCTAGCCTGTATATTAAGACATACTGTATATATATACAATAGTCATGGAGACTCAACCGTAAACACCAGCTGATCGTTTTCAACCGCTCCTTGAATATGCTCACCGTGGCTAAATCGACCATTAAGAATGTCGTTGGCCAGTGGATCTTCGACTAATTTCTGAAACGCTCTGTTCAAGGGCCTAGCGCCATAAATTGGATCGTAACCTTGTTCGGCGATTTTGCTCAGCGCTTGGGAAGTTAGGGTGAGCGTCAGTTCTTGTTCAGCAAGTCGTGTATTGAGAGCCTGCAATTGAAGCTGCGCAATTTCTCTAATCTGCGCTTCGTTAAGTGGGTCGAACACCACCATGTCATCAACTCGATTAACAAACTCTGGGCGAAAATGCTCAGTCACTATACCCATCACCGCCTCTTTAATACCATCCACCTGGCCACTTTCAGTCAGCGATTGAATGACCTGGGAACCAAGATTCGAGGTCATCACCAAAACAGTGTTTCGAAAATCTACCGTGCGACCATGGCCATCGGTAAGGCGCCCGTCATCTAATACCTGTAACAGTATGTTGAACACATCCGGGTGTGCTTTTTCTATCTCATCTAACAATATAAGGGAGTAGGGCTTACGCCTAACCGCCTCGGTCAAGT
>JAADHW010000237.1 GCA_013151695.1 Gammaproteobacteria bacterium | reverse complement strand
TGGCTTTTTTAGATGAAAGGCCAAATACACAGCGGTTGCGATTTGGTCACTGCATATATAGTTATATTGTTCGAAATGCTGTCTAATCGAAGTTACGGATTCGGCAATACTTGATATATCTGTCATTTGTTCCTCTGGGACGCCTGCTCGGCTCCACGGTTGATCTTCTACCTATTGTTTTTCTAACCAATAGACGCAAAGCCGCACATTGTCTCAGTGGAGCTTAAAGATGTATAGCTGACTATCGTGAACGAATTGTTAATCAGTGGCTCCCTAGAACCCGCATCAAACCTTCTTGGGTCGCAGAAGCCACTAAATCGCCTGCCTGATTGTAGATCAAGCCGCGATTGAACCCGCGTGAGCCACTGGCGGCAGGGCTGTCCTGGACATACAGAAGCCACTGGTCTGCACAAAATGGACGATGAAACCACATGGCATGGTCTAAGCTCGCCATTTGCACATTGTCTTGCATAAAGCTGATCGCGTGAGGCCGGGTTGCAGTATCTAATAATGACCAATCGGAAAGATAAGCGAGTACACACTGGTGTAGGCGAGGATCGCTCGGTAGCACCTCTCTGGTTTTCATCCAGCACATTTGGGTCGGTTCACTGGCCTGGGGATTGAGTAGGTCCAACGGGTTTACATGCCGAATTTGGATCGCGGAAGAGATCGTGTGCGCGTCCTTGAGGTCTTGCGGCCATGTTTTTGCCTGTTCAGCTCGAAGCTCGTCTTCATCCATGAGCGATTCTGGGTCAGGTGCGCTGGGCATTGGGAATTGATGTGACAAGCCTTGCTCTTGTACTTGAAACGAAATAGACAAAGTGAATATAGCTTCGCCATTTTGTATCGCCACAACTCGACGGGTGGTAAAACTGCGGCCGTCTCTGATTCTATCAACCTTGTACAAAATAGGAATACGGGTGTCCCCGGCGCGCAAGAAATAACCGTGTAGCGAATGGGCGTGGCGCGCACTTTCAACGGTACGCGAGGCCGCCACCAGGGCTTGACCGATAACCTGACCGCCGTACACACGCTGCCATCCTTCGTCGGGGCTGTTTGCTCGATAGTGGTTTTGCTCAATCTCCTCTAAATCGAGAATCTCAATTATCTTCTGAAGTGACTGCATTTGGAGCGAGTTTGCTGGACCGCTAGTACTTATAAGAGTCTGGCTTAAACGGGCCGTCTTGGCTGACACTAATGTAGTCAGCTTGAGTTTGGGTGAGTTGTGTCACCACGCCACCAAAGCCTTCAACCATAAGTTGTGCCACTTCCTCGTCTAGTTTCTTAGGCAATACTTCTACGCTGATAGGTTGTCGTTGATTGTCTGGTTGATCAGCCCAGGCCTGTTCGAACAAGTGCATTTGTGCCAACACCTGATTGGCAAATGAACCGTCCATAATGCGCGATGGGTGACCCATGGCGTTACCTAAGTTAACCAGTCGACCTTCCGACAAAAGGATGAGGTAGTTGTTGTCATCGTCGGTACGGAAAATTTGATGTACTTGCTCTTTAACCATGTCCCAGCGCCAGTTCTCGCGCATGTAGGCGGTATCAATTTCGTTGTCAAAGTGGCCGATGTTGCAAACTACGGCGCCAGACTTTAATGATTGCAGCATAGCAGCGTCGCACACATTAGCGTTGCCGGTACAGGTGACGATGAGGTCGGTATCTTGCAGCAGGGTTTTATTAATGTCGGCAACTTTTCCTGTATTTACGCCATTGTTATAGGCAGAGACAACTTCATATCCATCCATACACGCCTGCATGGCACAGATGGGGTCGATTTCGACTACGCGCACAATCATTCCTTCCTGACGCAAGCTTTGCGAAGACCCTTTACCGACATCGCCGTATCCCACCACCAAGGCGCGTTTTCCTGCCATGAGCATGTCCGTGCCGCGCTTGATTGCATCGTTCAAGCTGTGGCGACAGCCATATTTGTTGTCGTTTTTAGACTTCGTCACAGAGTCGTTTACATTGATGGCAGGCACCTTGAGTTCGCCTTTTTCCATCATTTCGTATAACCGGTGTACCCCGGTTGTGGTTTCTTCGCTGATACCATGCATGATGTCCAACATGGCAGGATATTTTTCGTGAATGATTGCAGTTAAATCACCGCCATCGTCCAGCAGTAGATTAGCATCCCAAGGTTTGCCATCTTTAAGGATGGTTTGCTCAATACACCACAAATATTCTTCTTCAGTTTCACCTTTCCAAGCAAAAACTGGAATGCCTGCTATGGCCATTGCCGCCGCTGCATGATCTTGGGTAGAGAAAATGTTGCATGAAGACCAACGCACTTCCGCGCCTAGAGCAGTTAGGGTTTCAATAAGGACTGCGGTTTGGATTGTCATGTGGATACAACCAATGATTTTTGCGCCACTCAAAGGCTGTTCGCCTGCGTATTTGCGACGCAGGGAAATAAGTGCTGGCATTTCTGCTTCGGCTAGTCGAATTTCCTTGCGGCCAAATTCTGCGAGTGAGATGTCGGCAACTTTATAGTCTGTCATGTGAGTTCCTTTGTGGTTGTTCTTGATGGCTTGTTATTTCTGGCTTGTTACTTGTTGAGGGTGTAGGCGTTAACTTGCACTCGAAAGCCATTTCTCTGCGCAAGGAATTGTTGTTGTGTGAATTTAAATCCGGATTGTTTTGACCAGGCGCTAAGCTCTTGTGTGTCGAAGCCGAGCCACACATCACCGCAGGTCTCTTTTACCCAGTCTTGGCTGTGTGCACACAGCTCAGCAACCACTAGAGTGCCGCCCTTTTTCAACACCCCAGCCGCTTGCAGGAAAAATTTCTTAGGTGAGGGCATGTGGTGGACAACCATTGCGGCGACAATTAAATTGTACTTTCGTATTCTGGGTAAGTTGGCGAAATCTCGCTCAATGAGCTTGATGTTGTGGTGCAGATTACGCATCGCACTTTGGGTGGCATCAAGCATGTCTGATGAATTGTCTACACCCACCACTTGATTGAAATGGGGGGCGAGTGCGCCCAGCACAGTACCGTTGCCCGGGCCTACTTCCAAAGCTACAAGACGTTCG
>JAADHW010000363.1 GCA_013151695.1 Gammaproteobacteria bacterium | reverse complement strand
GAATGCAGCAGCACCAGTAGTTATTGGCGCGCTTCTCGTCACCAGCAGTTTTATGACAACGGTTGCGTTTATCTCTGCATTTCTCGCGGCCACTTTTGTTGCTGCAATATTCTTACCCGAAACCGAAGGGCAAGTACTCCACTAGTCTGCTAGAACATTTTCAACCGCCATCGGTGCAACTTCTAACTCAGCAGCCACCCGATCCACCAAGGTTTACTTAACCACGTATAAGTAGACTTCCGCCACTTCTGATAACCTCTCTGGGCTAGTATTTGAGCGCAAGAGAACACCACATGATATTTAAATTTACTGCGAAACTGGGCGAACAAAACCTACCGCTGGAAGTGAAGCTGGAATATCGCCCTGGAAAACAAGCACAACGAGCCAGGCGCATTGCTGTAGGCGAATTGTTGAGCGTACTTGAAGTTGAAATTGCAACCATTGATGCCACTGGGAGCGATCAAGTACAGGTGCGTATAGGTGACGATATCTGGGTGATTACGTGAGTCATCACCATAAGAGCAGTGCCATGGATGACTATAACCCCTACCTCATGAACTCTACCGATAGGTAGAACCCCTAATAGGCTAACAATTTTTCGATTTGTATCTTGGTATATGACCTTTCCAATTTAATGAGGTTTTATCATGGTCGAAATGGTTTTAACAGCGAGTCTAATCCTTGGCTTGTTGTCGGTTAGCGCCATCTCACTGGTTTTAATTGGCATAGTGATAGGCAAGATCAAAGTCTAGCTCAGCGAGAGCTTGTTAACCCATAAATTGCACAGTTTCGGTCAGTGGTGCACGCTGGGTACGCGCTGCATTGGCGGGTACATTGGTATCTTCGTATCCAAAACTAATGCCGAAGAGCACCTTGATCTCAGGTTCAAGCCCAAATTTTTCGCGTACAAGATCAGGGTAGTTGCGCAGTGTGCCTTGAGCACAGCTGGCGACGCCGTGGGTGGTTAACGCCAGCATGAGCGTTTGTGCATACATGCCAACGTCAGCAGCAGATTGCATACCAAAACCTTCGTGCATGCAAAGAAATGCAACGTGTGGGGCGTCAAAAAATTCGTAATTACGAGCTGCAACACGACCGCGCCCTTCCTTGTCGTCCCAATCGACATCCATTGAGTCGTACAACACCTTAGCGCATCCTCGCTTACGAGCACGCCACGGATCGCCCAAGCGTTGATCGCTGGGATGGTCGATTTTCACTGCCACTTTGTTCGCTGCACGTTCGAGAAAGCCTTGTCGAATTTCCTCGCAAACGTCGCCCGAGGCAACACAGATATGCCAGGGCTGTACATTGGTTCCAGAAGGTGCCCACCTGGCGGTTTCAAATACGTCATCCAACACCTCATCTGGCACACGTTTATCTAAAAAACCCCGAACTGAACGTCGTGTTCGAACCAAAAGATCGAAAGGCTGACTTGGGCTGGTAGTTACATCTGTCATAGCAAGTTTTCTGTTATCCGGCTGGTGTGAAAAATTATCGCGAATTAGGCGCGGCATATCATATTCGAAGTTGGTCGCATTGCGAAATTGTGTTTCGTAAACAGAAGAAAAAACAGCATCGAGGCGGTGTCTAGTTGATCGAGGTTTCGTTAACATCCAGGCGAACATTCTGGAAGTTAAGCCGTTATGGGAAAACATCAACTGAGTATTCGGACAACAGCCTTGCTAATAGCTTTAGCACTGTTCGTCAGTTCGTGTACTCGTTTTCCTGTTAGTCATATTGCAGATCTGCCAAATAAAAACTTACAATCAGCTGAAACGTTGATAGATGCCTTCTATTCATTTTCTCCAATCGAACTAGAACCACTGCTCTCCAAGGCAGCAAGCTCTGCCCCCACAATCCTCTACTATCAGGGATGGGCGGAAGGCGGTAACTACAAGATTGTTAATCGCCAAGCATGTAAGGCTGTAACTGAGAATGTGATTAGTTGCGCGATCACGGTACAAGACGACCCAGTACTTGCCCTCAACATTGACTTCAATGTCACCGACACCTTTACCATTACCTTTAGCAATACTGAAATTATTACGGTGGAAACCAGTTCCAACGACAAACAAATCTACCTTGATGCCTTTAATTGGGTAACCAAAGAAATGCCAGAAGTCATGAGTGGTCCCTGCTTAGGGTTTTTCAATGGCGGACCAACACCCGGGGATTGTGCCAGGGCAATGACCCAAGGCTACCGCAAATTTATCAACAAGTGATCAGCAACTAAGAGTAACAAAGATGCAGCAACCATCACGACAAGCCTTTTATTGGTCGCTCCCGCAGCCGCTGTTTGTATTCGGGTTCACCTTACTTGCTGCAAGTGCTCTCGTCACTCAATGGATGGACGCACAACTTCTCGTCGCTATTTTGGTATTCGCACCAATCCCACTAATTCTTATTGCAGAGAGACTCATTCCTCGGCGAGACGACTGGCTACTCAACTGGCGCGATGCGGCTGAAGATGCCTTTTGGGTATTCGCCACATATCTAATTTGGCTGCCGATTTACGATGAGTACTATGACACACCCATCTCAAATGCCTTTGCACTGTTGCGAGACGCTTCTGCATTCCCCTTTCGGCTCGAGGCTGACACCATCACTGGTCTGGTGGTGGCGGCGATGGTGGGTATCATTGCGGCCGAGTTCATCGGTTATTGGGCACACCGCATACAACACCGTTTCATGTTTTTTTGGCGTATTCACGCCACCCACCACCACATCACAAAAATGAGTGTTGCGCGGGCAGATCGCACCCACCCGCTAGAGTTTCTGGGCCTTAACCTCGGAACTGCCGTCGCCCTGGCCTACCTCGGCGCCAGCGCAGACGTGGTTGCTGTTGTAATTGTTTTTCGAACCGCCACGGCGCATGTGAACCACGCTAATTTGCCACTGCGGTCTGGCGTGTTCGGCTGGGTGTTCAATACCGCTGAGTGGCATCTACTACATCACTCTTGTGTATATGAAGAGAGCAATACCAACTATGGGTGCACAGTCATCCTTTGGGATCGCATCTTCGGTACATTTTCAGGTAAGACCAGTGTCGAACGA
>JAADHW010000196.1 GCA_013151695.1 Gammaproteobacteria bacterium | reverse complement strand
GGTGCAGGTGGCCATAGATGCAAGGCGACAACATTTTGATAGGGAGCGGGTGTTCGCGTATCAGCCATTTGAAGGGCTCGAAGATGAATACCGTTTCAATGAAAGTAATGTTGAACAGATTATTTCGAATTATAACCTGCTGGATCTTTCTATCTAGAAAGCACAATAAGCAGATATACCTAGGCGACAAAATCTAAGTTGAGAACCCCGATGCGTGGTTGCTCGCCGAAACATATACCAATTTCGGCGGCCTTAGCATATTGGGCTTGTGGGTCTTCGCATTGGAAAGTAATGCCGTGCAATTCTTCTTGTTCAGCGCTGACAAATTGGATAAAAGTGCCGTCACTAAAACTCAGTGTTAGATGTTGGTCTTTTTGTTCTAGCGGGGTGGCCATGATTTTAGACCATCGTTCGGCTAGAGTGTCAGGATCTGGTGATGACATTTGGCAGCCCATGATGCGTGTGACGTTGGTTGCTCTTTGATTGCGCCAATTTGGTCCGCCCCATAACCAGTCTGCTGGGGGGCGCATTTCGTCGAATGAAACTATCGCGCCGCCGATGTCTTTAGGGTGAATATGGCAGGCGCTGACTTCGTCACGTTCTGTTTGCCATATTTTGCGTAGTTTTGTGTCAGCAATTTGCCGCTCGAACTCGACAAAGTTGTTTACCTGTAAAAGCAACATATACCCACACGCCGGTGCTTGACGGCGGGCTAGGGTGCGACTTACAGCAGTATTTTCCTTAGCGGGTGCAACTATTTCTAGAAAGCTATCACCAATACTCATAACTGAGTTAACCAGGCCGAATTCCGCGACGCCAGGGTCTTGATAGTCTTTGTCTACGCCGAGCAACTCAAATAGCTGCTCGCGGTAGGGGTTAAGACTTACTGCTGCTAGTGCGATTTGCCTGAGATTCATCTACTGAGTTTCATCTATAAGAGACTCACTTTTTTGTGTGATGAAGAAGTATATCTACTATTGAAAAGCAGTGTAACTAAATGAAAATTGTCGTGTTAAATTAACCCAGTAGGATGTAACCGAGGATATGCGTAATGAGTGATGACGTGCCTATTGGGGTGACGTTTGGCAGTTTGTCTATACTGGGACCTAGAGCTGTCATTGATATTGCAAAGCAAGCAGAGGAATTAGGCTACCGATCGCTATGGACGGTAGAGGCGACTGGGACTGATGCCTTTACGCTGCTTGGTGCAGCCTCTGCGGTAGCACCCAAACTGGATTTGGCTACGGGTATCATTCCCGTACAACTGCGAACGCCACCTCTCGCCGCAATGACCGCGGCTTCACTGCAAGCTCTAAGTGCGAATGCCAATATTTGGTTAGGCGTAGGTGTATCTGCACCGGGTATCTTAAAACAGCATGGCCAAGCAACAGCCAATCGTCCTATAGCGATGATGCGTGAATATGTTGCCCTATTGAGAGAGTGTTTATCTGGAGAATCGGTGACCTTCGAAGGTGATTTTTGGCAGGTAAAACGATTTCGTCTAGCGATAAGATTGGGTGAACGCCGACCAAAAATTGTCATGGCCGCGCTCAATCCACAAATGTTGAAACTGGCCGGAGAAATCGCAGATGGGGTACTGTTGAACTACATTCCCGCAACCCATGTTGCTGAATCTGTTGCCACTGTGCGCAAGGGTGGTAACGCGACAATATTTGCCTATGTGCATGCGGCGGTGGGAGAAATGGATCGGTGTGCTCGATCAGCCCGCAAAGACCTATTCGGTTACGCCATGGCAGATGGCTATGCCAATATGTTTCGCCGGGCGGGGTTTGGTGATGAGGTTGATGAGTTACGCGAACGACAAGCCCAGCGCGATAGAGATGGTGCGATCGCGGCGGTGTCCGAGCGCATGATTCAGGCGATAAACTTCATCGGGTCCCAGCAACAGGTCGGCGAATTCATGCGCAGCTACATCGAAGCAGGGGTTGAACACCCAGTACTTATGCCTATGCCTTGGGGTGATGATCGTATGGCGGTGACCCAAAGCACCATGGCTGCAGCCATTTCTGCTGGCTGAAAACTTAGGTTAGCGCCAACCAAGCCAACGCGCCGACAATAAGCCCCGGAATTCGTTGCAGTCCTGGGTCTTTTAGTTGTGCCTGCAACTCTTCATCGGCTTCGCCAGATTCTTGGGTGCGAAGGACTATGGGAACTTCGAATACGGCGACGTTTACTGCGTTGCCTAATGCAGTGGCGATCAATAGGGCGCCTGCCCAGGTATCAAGTGGGACTAACAGGAGCAGTACTAAGACCAAAACCCAGTTGGCCACGATGCCGCCGAGGCTCATCCAAGTGAATTGTTTGACTGAGTTGTTGGCCATATCAAAGTTAAACATGAAGTAGAATCGAATGGGTTTTGGTGACACAGGTGATATGGCGCCGCTCAGTCTGGCGCCGAGAAGGTGCCCCCACTCGTGAACTAACGAAGAAATCACGGAACCTGCAACAAAGGCATTCCCTAGGGCAACGATATGTGCCAAAACCATACCGCTCTGGTTAGCCCACCAATCGGCAGCGCCATAAAGTGTTAATGCAACCAGTACAGCAGTTGCATGCCAACTACCAATACGTCGCATGCGGTCATAGTCTTTTTTGCTGTCGAAGGATGAATCGACAGAAGCTTTTTCCGGCTGCTCCTGGTCGTCTACACTGCCTACTGCTTCAGCCATGATCAAATGTCCCCGATCTTTATCAAATCATTTGGTGAATAGAAAACTATCCTAGCAGAACTGAGCTGCTTACTTTAGTCCTGTCCCGAGCTTTGGGGACTGACATGCTCGCTTTCTAGCAAACGAGCACCCCGCAAAATGCCACCCATGGAGTAGTTGCCTTCATGACACGCGTACTCGTACACTTTTTCTGTGCTCGCTCGCCACATGTATTCGCCACTCCAGGGTGCGGTCCAGACGGTGTCGTCTTCAACAGTGAGTTGATAGAGCAGGTCGCCGTCGTCGGTACGTGTAAAGTGTTCCACTACGTGCATGTTTTCTGACCCGCCTCGCGCTTGACCAGAATCAGCTCGAAAATTTGTGGTGTCCACCACAAGTGTATTGCCTTCCCACCAACCTATGGAGTCGCCTAGATACGACCGCAGGCTCGCTGGTTGGTGTTCTGCATTGAGGCGGATAATGCGTGCATCGTGCACCATTTCAATGAGAATCATCACATGGTGTTCAGATTGCACGATGCGTTTGTAGTTGTTGTATAAGCTTGGAAATGTAGGTGTAGCGCCGGTGAAGCCGACGATGCAGCGTTCCGATATGCCTAACATTTCTGGCCCGTCGTATGGACCAGGGCCTTCTATGTCTAACCACCATGCGCTGCCGTCATTGGGGCGACGAAGTTTGCGTCGTTCTGCAAATCGCTTCATTGCAGCTTCTGTGGGTGCTGGCAGCCGACCATTTTTAGGGTCGTATATGATTGAGGTCCGAAATTTTCCATCGACGGTGAAGACATCCTCGCCTTGGTCGATCCAAAAATTGTTGTAACCCCCAACGTTCCCGGCACCACTGGTTTCTCTGAACTCGTCCCCTGTGCCCACGGGTGAGGCACCGCCGGAAGGCGGCGCTTGGGTAGCGGGCCCTCTATTCTTGTCGCGGTCAGCAATGCGTTGCTGATTCTTTGTGACAATTTCTTCTGCTTGTTCAGGAGTGAGTTCAAGGCTATCGCCAAATTCTTTTGGGCGCTGTAACGGGGTGAGGGTAGAAACGTCAAAGGTGCCGGAAAGGTTTGGATGTCCCCAGGCGGTTAAGCCGTTTTCCTTAGCCGTCACCTGGACAGGATAAAGTGTACTGATGAGCAGTGTGCCCACGCAGAAAATTGAACGGATGTACATAGTTGCCCCTTCACCTATGTTGAGGGTTATCATGTTGGGCGTTTTAAACCAACTATTCAATTGAAACAATGCGTGTATTCCCCGATCAAATTTCTGCTTTCTGTCACCGCATATGCAAAACATGGATAAGTTTATGAATGACGCATTGATAGTTGGTGGTGGCATCGGAGGCTTAACGGCGGCTTTGTGTCTGGGAAAATTTGGCATCCGGGTTCGTGTATTCGAGCAGGCGAGAGAGTTTGACGAGATTGGTGCTGGTATTCAATTGAGTCCAAATTGCACGCGAGTGCTTTTTGATTTGGGTTTAGAACAGGCATTGAACGACATTGCCTTTGTCCCATTGGGTGGGGAGATGCGTAGCTGGCGGACAGGCAATATACTAACAAGTAGCATCTTGGGTGAAAGTGTTTCGCAACGTTATGGTTTTCCCTACTTGCATGTGCACCGAGCCGACCTCATACAGTTGTTGGGTGCCGCCGTTCGAGAAAATTCCAACATCGAATTGAATACCCAAACAACGGTGACTCACTTTGAACAAGACGACGTTTCGGTGACGGTCGAAATTGATGGCCAGCGACATGTGGGCGGTGTCCTGATAGGTGCTGATGGTATTCACTCGGTGATACGAGAAGGCTTGTTTGGAAAAAGCTCGCCGTCGTTTACAGGCAACGTCGCTTGGCGCGCACTGGTGCCCGTAGATCGACTCCCTAAGGGTCTCATTCAGCCGATGGCGACCGCTTGGTGGGGGCCGGCAAAACACTTTGTTCACTATTACGTAAGGCGTGGTGAAATGGTGAACTGCGTTTGTGTTGTGGAGAAAAAAGGCTGGGAGATCGAATCTTGGACTCAGCGCGGCGATTTACAAGAACTCAAGCAGGACTTTGCCGGTTGGCATGAAGACGTGCAAATATTGATTCATGCGGTGCAAGACCACAGCTTATATAAGTGGGCGCTGTTTGATCGGGCGCCGATGCAGCGTTGGGGTATGGGTAGGGTGACACTGTTAGGTGATGCTTGTCATCCGACACTACCTTTTATGGCCCAGGGAGCAGCCATGGCTATTGAAGACGGTGCTGTGCTGGCTCGCTGTTTGAACAGTGGTTTGCAAAAGAGGTCGCCAGATGTGCCTGGTCAGCTCATTCGCTATGCTGCATTGAGGCGCGAGCGAACCGCGAAAATACAACTAGGCTCACGTAAGAATGCAAAAATATTTCACATGTCAGGCTTGCGAGCCTGGGTGCGCGATCGAGCGGTTAAGAAAATAGGTACCGCCAGCCGCATGCATACACTGTTTAGCTACAATGCATTAGAGGAACATTAACTAGCTTTTATCTTGCTTCTGAATAGATCATACACTGGGACCCGAATACCCATCGGCTATCCAACTGCCGTGAAAACCAAAAGGCACGCGTTGTGGTAGTTGGACTTGCGCCAGCGATTTAGAAAAATCTTGGGCATCAAGAATTTGTAGGAAACTTGAGTCCTTATTCGTGTCATACACATAGCTCATCAAGAAACCGTCATCTTCTTGTTTGGCATTTTCTCGCGGAATGAAAAACGCCTCGCCACTGTGCTGGCCAGGTTGAAGTTTAAACTCCATAGACTCACCGGTTTTCAGATCGTGTTTAATAATACTTGGGAAAGCGTTAGGGGTCACTGTCACGGCATAACCATAACGGTAGGATTTGCTGTTCAAGTCTGGGTGACAACGCGGGAATTCCTGAGTGCGATCGCTGATTTGAACTTCAGACACCTTGCGAGTTTTCGGATTGACGGTCCATCGATGCAGCGTTGGTAGGCTGTCGCCAAAAGGACCAAAATTATCGTTGAGGAACACGCTGTCGTATTTGCACACATCAAGGACAACCTGCCCGCTGCTGTCTTCGTAAGCGTTCATTGGGTGAAAAACGTAACATGGATCAATCGGCGACCAAATCACTTCACTGGCGTCACCGTTTCTAGGTAACAAACCAATTCTGGGTTCGTGCATCAGGTCCCATGCAAAGGGAAGGTTCATGCCGCGCTTAATTAGGGAGGAATTAATGGTTACGGGCAGGTCATATATCACCACATAATTTTCAGTCAGACTCATATCATGAACCATGATCATGCCAGGAACAGGTATCTTGGTTGTTTTCTTAACTCGACCATCGCGTCCCACATGAACGTGCATTATGTGTCCTTGCCAATCCGGCCACTTGTAACACATGGCGTGTAGATCGCCGCTGTCTGGATCTATTTTGGGATGGGCGGAGAAGCCATAGTCGGTGAGGGAGCCAAAGAAATTGTTCACCCCAATGGTGTCGAGGTCGTAAGAGAGTTCCATTGGTGGCGCCCCTGCTTCGACCAGGGCCCAAGTACGATCTGCATGCCCTATGATATGGGTATTGTTTGAATTCGCCAGATTCCGTCCGGCGAGTTCTTCGCCAAAACCTGCCACCATGCTTTCGCTGCGAACCCAGCGGTTTCGATACCACAGCGCCTTACCTTCTTCTAACTTCACCCCGTGAACCATGCCACTACCACTGAACCAATGGTGGCGGGTGAGATCTACCGGGCCAATGGGATTGGGTCCATTGCGAAGATAGCGTCCGTTGAGTTCTTTGGGTAACTCTCCTGTAACGGGTAAATTTGTTGCGGTGACTTCTTTTTGTACCGGCGCAAAATTATTTGCCATATAGGGGGCAGTGCTGTTGATATCTGCCCAGGGACTAGAATTGGCAAAGCTAGTTCGAGACAAAGTGGAGAGAGGCAAAGTTGAGGCCAGCGCACCGGATGCTGCTAGAAATTTGCGTCGCTTCATGGATCACTCCTGATGGTGATGTATGGGCAAGTGGCAGATGTCGATCATGCGCTCAATTATGGGCACTGTCACGACCATCTATGGTGACTCGAAGCTTGTAGGTATACTAAATTTTCAGGGTAAGGATAGCGATTTCATGAATCGATTGAGTGGTTGGCTTGTATTGAGTTTGGTGGTGTTGGCCGTGGTGTTAGGCTGTGGCCAACAACAGCCAGCGGGTTTGATGGCGGAAAATGCTCGTGTGCGCAGTCTCATTGCGGGTAGCGATAAAACCGTGGGCTATGTGAATTTAACCAATTATTCCACTGATGCGATCACGCTGATTAGTGCGCGCAGCGATGATGTAAGAACCATAGAGTTCCATGAAACCACCCAGCTAGACGGAATGATGCGCATGCGGCGGTTAACATCAGTGGAAATTGAAGCAGATCAATCGCTGTTGCTGCAACCCGGCGGTATGCATCTGATGCTTTTTGGCGTCAAGTCGCTGGCCGAAAGTGTCAGCATAGAATTCACGACCGCTACTGGGCTGGTAATTCCTGTGGTGTTTGAGGTGGTTGACTTTCGGTTACCCAGCTAAGTCTTACAGTCTCCGATACGGGTGCCTTTGGCGGTAGTGGTCATTTGCATGTCCATACCGCTTATGCTCATTTTCATTTTATTGGTCATTTCAAAACCAGTGGCAGTATAGGAGCCGCTTCCAAGTATCACCACTTTACCAGCTTCGGGTATTACGCACTCCATGTTCATGGTGATTTCACCATTTTCGTATGAGTACTCGATCATGGCGCAATCTTGCTGAGGTTGTTGCTCGTCTAGAAATTCATTGGGTCCCAACTCAAACTCGCCTTTGGTAATGCATTCTTGAGAGCTGGTGGTGCGAGGCACCGGTAAGGCTGAGTTTTCAATATTTACAACGATATCGTATAAACCACCCTTAGGTTTCGTATCACCCCAAGCTAAGTTGGAAATGGCGAACGTAACAATCATGGCGAGTAGTGAAGTGGTTAGGCGACTTTGTGCAGTGTTCATCGATGCTCCTTAGTTCGGTGTAGTGTTTAGTCTCGAGAAGGTAATTCTTGCAGGTTCTGCCAAGCTGTCCAGGTCCTGCGACCATTGGCTTTTAGCATGGTTCGTTGTAAATCAGGGTAGTGAACAACATCTGTTGCCCAGCTTTCCCCGCCCATGAGGTACACCAAGTCTTGGCTGCCGGAATTGTGCATGCTGTGGGCGGCGGAAGGTGCCCCAAACCCCATAAAGTCACCGGCACCAATTGAAAACTCTTGATCACCAATTTTTGCTGTTCCGCTGCCGGATATTATGTAGATAAACTCCTCATCCGCCTCATGATAGTGATGGGTGGTTGAATCTCTGCCGGGTTCTAAGCGGACTACGTGCACGCCTAGGCGTTGCATACCGGTTTGTTTGCTGAGGTTATGTGAGTGGCGAATGGCATTGTCGTTAAACTGATGCTGGGTTCGGGTTTCGGGTAGCCGCTCAATGTCGGCGCGACTGATGAAGTGATCGGTCATGTTGATGTGCTCCTATTGTGCACTCCTGTGATGCTCTGCTCTGATTCAGAGAAAGATTCCAGGCGAGTTGCCATGGCGGAGGTGGCCAGTGTAAGGGCTTGGCGTTTGCTGAAATTTTCTTTGGCCTGTGGATGAGGTGTTCTCGAAGTTTGCCAGGAGGCGAAACCGTCGTACCAGGTGAGTAGCATGACTGCCACAACGCCTTCTTCACTTTGATTAGGCTGGAACAACCCTAAGGGTTCGGCAGCATATGAACTAGTATTTTCGAATGTCTCCCAAGCTTGCTTTGAGAGGGTGACCAATGCTTCCACGTTATCTTCCATCACGAAAAACCTGCGAAAAACGTACAAGCCTTGTTGGTGACAAGGAGTTGCATCGGTGGGCCTTGCGGTTGGTGTCCATAGCTCAGAGGTGACTTGGTAAGTATTAGATTGCACCAGTTTTTGTGGGTCACCGTCGACACTGACAACAATGAGCTGATTGCTCGCCGGACCAAACAACCCGGTAAATGCTCCCCATAAACTGCCTTGGTACAGTTCTCCGCGACCAACTTTGTCGACGAGAGCTTGATTGTGGTTACTTTTGTCTAATAATACTTGGTAGTTGAAGATCAAAACGGCAAAGCCTCGTATGGTGTTTGATTGAATCGATATGGCAATTGTGTCGACCACGCTTGCAAAGCGCAATGGAGTTGGTAAGGATTGACAGCAAATTGTGGAGGGAATTTTGACTGAGCCATTCATTGAATCAGAGATGCTGGGTACCACACATTGGACGTCTGCTGCTATATGCGACCTAGTTGACGAAAATAAGGGCAGCATTGATCCACGTATATATACCGATGAACAACTCTATCAGCTCGAACTTGAGCGGATTTTCGGCCGTGCCTGGTTATGTGTCGCCCACGAGGCGCAAATACCCAATGCTGGGGACTTTTTCTCTACTTATATGGGAGAAGATCCGGTGTTGGTTGTGCGTCAAGTTGATATGAGCGTAAAGGTTCTCCTCAATCAGTGTCTGCATCGTGGTATGAAACTGTGTCGGGCCGACCTGGGTAACGCAAAGGTCTTTAATTGTTCTTACCACGGTTGGTCTTATGGCATTAATGGCGATTTGATTCGGGTGCCGCGTGAGGAAGAGGGTTATAAAAATAAGCTGATCAAATCGGATTGGGGCGCGATTGAAGTTGCTGCGGTGGAGTTATATCACGGTCTGATTTTTGCTACATGGGATCGCCAAGCGCCCAAACTTAAATCCTATTTGGGTGATGCTGCGTACTATTTAGATACCTTTTTGAGCCGCCATGACGGCGGTACAGAAATTATTGGTGGTGTGACAAAGTGGGTGATTAAAGCCAACTGGAAATTTGCTGCCGAACAATTTGCTTCTGACATGTATCATGCCCCGTTGTCACACTTGTCTGCCACCCTTGCTGCGATGCCCCCAGGCACATCGGTGTCGAAAGCAGAGTGGAAGGGTACTGGCTATCACGTGAGAACACACCAAGGAGGCCATGGTACTGGCTTTTTTAGTGCGCCTACGGAAGCTGCGCAAATTGAAAACATCCAAATTCTGTTTGGTTGGATGGGTGAAGATGCATCAAAATACTATTATACCGAGGCGGCTGAAAACCTTCGGCAACGCAGAGGTGATGCGCCCTTAGGGATCAATGGCGCCCATATGACGATATTTCCAAACCTGTCTTTTTTACCCGCAATACAAACTTTGAGGGTGTGGCAGCCACGTGGTCCCAACGAAATTGAAGTGTGGGCTGTTACCCTAGTTGATAAAGCCGCACCCCAGGCGGCTAAAGAACAATGGCGCTTAGGCAACATTCGAACCTTCAGCGCGGGTGGGGTGTTTGAGCAGGATGATGGCGAAAATTGGGTAATGATACAGGATGTGCTAAGAGGCTATCGCGCGCGTAAAACAGCCTTGAACACAAGTATGGGTCAAGGTTTTTCAAAGCCTCACGAAGATTACCCAGGCATTGTTGGTGACGTGTTTAGTGAAGAGGCGGCAAGAGGCTTGTACAGTCATTGGGCGAAAATGTTAACCACTGATAAATGGGCGACACTTTATGACTGATATTGTTGTGCCAGACAGTCAAGTTACGCCGGAATTACAATATCGAATTGAACAATTTTTGTATTATGAATCTAGGTTGCTGGACGATAGGCAATTTCGATTGTGGTATGACATGTTAGACGACAACTTGCGGTACACCATGCCGATACGACAAAACCGACTTCGACGCGAACAACATTTAGAATATGATGGTGCAGCCGAGGCTCAGTTTTTCGATGAGACCAAAAAAAGTATCGATATGCGCATTCGACGCTTAGAAACAGGTTTCGCATGGGCAGAAGATCCGCCGTCCCGCACGCGACATTTGGTCACCAATGTCACCATATTTCATGTCTGTAAAGAGAATATTCAATTGTCAGCCTATTTTCATGTTTATCGATCAAGGTTAGAGCGACAGATTGAACACTTTGTGGGACAGCGTATCGACTGTCTGAAAATTACCGGTGATTCCTATTCGCTGTTGGCTCGAGAAATTCGACTAGATCAGAGCACATTAATGACCAATAGCCTGAGTTTTTTCTTCTAGTGGTCCACCATGCGGCTCGCTAACAAAGTAGCCTTGATTACCGGCGGAGGCAGTGGCTTAGGGCTCGCAATTGCTCAAGCGTTTTTACGCGAGGGTGCCAGCGTTACCATCATGGATCGCTCTGAACAGCGGGTGCAGGCATTCTGCGAATTGTCTGGGCAAGTGGACGGTATCGTGGGCGATGTCAGCCATGGCGATGATCATCGACGAGCCGTAAAACAAGTCGTCGAACACTGGGGTGGATTGGATATCTACGTTGGCAACGCTGGGATTTGGGATTACAGCAAGCCAAGCTATCGCATGAGTTTGGAAAACATAGACAACACCTTTGATGAACTGATGAGCATTAATGTTAAAGGCTACATTCTAGGGGCCCGAGCGAGCCTTGCGGCTTTAGTTAAGCGTAAAGGGTGCATGTTGTTTACATTGTCTAATGCGTCCTTTTACCCAGATGGTGGTGGGGTTTTGTATACAGCGTCAAAACACGCCGCGTTGGGTGTGGTGCGTCAGTTGGCGTTTGAATATGCACCCCATGTACGGGTTAATGGCGTTGCTCCAGGGGCCATGGATTCAGATTTACGCGGTCCCCAGAGTTTGAATATGAGCGAACGCTCGATTCACTCAATGCCCGTCGATAATGCTTTGGCGGGAAACCTCCCCATCGACCATTGGGCAAGCCCTGAGGAATGCGCTGCTGCCTATGTGTACCTGGCTTCGAGTAGCGAGTCTGGTTATGCCACTGGATCGGTATTACAGGTAGATGGCGGTTTTGGTGTGCGTGGCTTAGGTCGCGCACGCTTAGGAGATGATCTGGGTGAATGGAGTGATGAAGTTGAATAGTCCGGGCTTGTTGAAGTTTGGCTTAGCCCTACCTGCTAATTTTTGGAACCACAGCCAGGATGCTCAGGTGCAAATGGTCGCAGACATTGCAGCCTCTCAATTTGAACACATATACATGGCAGATCACGTCTCCTTTCGCGACGGTTCTGGAACAGACGGTTTTGTTGAAGTGGCTGCGTTATCGGCTATGCATCCGCATATAGGAGTGATGATTAGTGTTTATCTTTTGCCCCTTCGGCATCCTCTTCCGGTAGCACGCCAGTTGGCCACCATGCACAAGATTGCACCGGGACGCATGATGTTGGGTGTCGGTATTGGTGGTGACGATCGACACGAGGTAGAAGTTTGTGGTGTGGACCCGCGAACGCGTGGTGCTCTCACGAATGAATCTTTAGGCATTATTCGGCAACTCATGCGCGGGGAAAATGTGAATCGCAGCGGTGGCTTTTTCGAGTTAACCGACGCGCAGATCAAGCCGGTGGTTGGTGATGGGATACCCATTATTGTTGGCGGGCGTTCTGATGCCGCCCTGGATAGAGCTGGAGAGTTTGGCGACGGTTGGATTGGGGTATGGTGTTCGCCGCAACGTTATGCCCAAGCGTTAACCAAGGTGGCGCAACGTGCATCCGCGTGTGACCGAGAGAGTGTTAAATGGCTACATGGATATCAACCTTGGGTAGGTGTTGCGGACAGTGCTGAAGAAGCGCGGGCGTTGGTTGCAAAAGCCATGGAGAGCTTTTACAAAGTCCCCTTCGAGAAATTTGAACGTTATGTCCCCTATGGCACACCGGATGAAGTTGCAGTGCAACTTAACCCGTATGTTGATGCTGGCTGCCGCTTAATGAATTTGAAAGTGGTGGCCGCTAGTGATGCCGAAGAGGTGCGAGGTGGTGCTGCAATACCCCAGCACATGCTTGATCATTTTGAGCAAACCTCTATTGCATTAAACTCAGCATAAGACACGGCTATTTTGAGACAAATATTTCCTTTTGTGCGCGCCGCAAAAATACCAGTCCGATGACGGCGTTGAACAAAATGAAAAAGTTGTGTTGCACTAGGCCAAATGCAGACATTTCGGCTGGAAACTCTGGGAACAAGACGACCCACATAGAAACAGCAACTGCTCTAAATGGCCCGGGTATCGAGGCTCCGAAAAAGATCACCGGGAGCAGGCCGAGCATTTGTAAATAGCTGAGTTCCACCCCAAATAGTGAGAGCGCTTCTGCGTACACAATGACTGCTCCCAACAAGGCAGGTGAGCGAAGCAGTAGGATGATGAAATACTGGCGCAGTCGTGCTTGTCGAAAAGCATACAATATATCCCGTTCTCGCAATTTCGAGTTAGGTAAGATGAGCCCGCGAAAGTATAAGTAGAAAAGCGTGAATGTAACTAAGATACCTAGGCCGACCCAAGGTAGCAGACGAAATACTTCTGGTAACTGATTCCATTGCAAGGATAGACCGATATTTGCCCAGCTAGATAGATATAGGAGTTCGCATACCATTATAAATAGCATGCTGGAACCGAGCTTCCAGCCAGGCACGCCTTCGCGACGATTTAGATAAACCGCCATGGCGCCTTTGCCTAATTGTTCATTCAATATCGAAAGAATATAGGTGCTGGCACGAACAGGGAGAATGTCGGTATACGAGACTTTGGCGTTAAACCAGTTGATAACACGCCAAACCACGAGAGAATCTACAGCGAAGAAAAACAGCGAATAAGGCACCATTAAGGCAAGCCATGCGAACCAATTGACACTTGCAAAAACGTTTGCAAGATATGCGATGACTGTCATGTCCTGGGCTGCAGCAGGACCGGCCATACGTGTATACAGAAACGCAAAACAGGCTAGGGTAACCACCCACGGCAGCAATTTTTGGATTAAACTTGTCTTGGCTTTTACGCCAGTGTCTGGTTGATTGTTGGTAGGCTGATTGTTAGTAGGTTGATCGTTGCTTGGTTCTGGTGCAGGCACTTGCTCTCCTTCAATGCTTGGGACTCCAGTGATGTGGGCCATGGTAGCATCAAATATGATTGTGCTGGGTTTGTTATGAGTTCAGCGCTGCAAATTTCTCGATAGATACGGGTGCGCCTAGGTAGAAGCCTTGGCCGATATCACACCCCCATTCGCGTAACAGATCTAATGTTGCTGCGTCTTCAATGCCTTCAGCAACGGTTTGTGCTTTGAGTGCTTGAGCAATATCGATGATAGAGCGAGTGAGCATGGTGTTGTCTGGGTTGTCGATCAAGTTGCCGCAGAAACTACGGTCGATTTTAATCTCATCTACGGGTAAGTCTCTTATCCGTTCATAGTTTGAATGGCCGGAACCAAAGTCATCGATGGATATCTTAAAACCTAGATTGCTAATGGCGATGAGCCTTTCGCGTGCATCGTCTGCATCGAACAGCGTGCGTGTTTCGGTCAGTTCCAGAATGATTTGACTGGGTTCAACCCCCCAAAGATTTGTTTCGCGCTTAATAAACTCGATAAAATCGTCTTGGGCTAAAGAGGACGGATCAATGTTGACCGATATAGGTACGGTCAGCTCAAAGTCTACAATTTCCCGCAACACCCGCCGATAGCAGTAAATGGTGAGATCCCACAAGACGTCATCGCTAAGTGCCGTGATGTAATCATTTGGAGGAATGATGACGCCATTGTCGCGCCATCGCACCAGTGCTTCTGCTCCTGCCAGTTCTCCATTGTGCATGTACACTTTGGGTTGATAGTCCATGCTGATATTGTGTGCTTGCATGGCGTCTTTGACGCGCAGGTTCAATTGCCAATGATTGTCGACTACTTGTTCATCTTCGAGTGTGAGAATCGTAAAAGATTCATGATTAGCCACTGCAGTATCCAGTGCTGTTTCCGCTTGCTGATATAGCTCGTCAACATCTGGTCGTTGTTGTACGTTGCGTCCCGCGTAGACGATTCCGCAGTGTACATCGAGCTTTATACTATGGGTGTCTAGCAGCCCATTGCGTTCGAAGATGCGTTGCAGTTTTAAGCCTGCCAATTCGGCGTGGTTCTTATCTAGCAAGTTGTCCATGATCAGAGCTAGGCGCTCTTCGCAAATGACCACGAGACTGTCTTGGGGTCGCAGTATGGAGCTGGCGCTGGTGGAGAAAATTTCTATGATTTTTTCTTTGTTAGAAATGCCACAAAGTGCAGAGAGTTCATCGAGATTGCTCAGATGGACCATTGCCAAAGCATACTTATCGGTACAAGCGGATAGCGCATGGCTGAGTTTGTCCGAAGACAACTGTAGTGAAGCTTCTGTCATGATTAGCCTAGAAAGTACTTTAGTGGGTCGATGCCGTAAGCATTCACCGGGAGTTCTTTGGTTATCCACCAACGAAGAGGTTTGCTTTCATCGGGATCTTGTGATGACAAGTCGATGACCACAAGATGTTTTCGTTCAGATTTGTCATCCGCCAAGATCAACATAATTTTTGGCTTCAAGCGGTTGTTGATAGATTGAGAAACAACAACGCCAACTTCACCAGAATTGAGTTCAACAATTGAGCCAACAGGGAACACGCCAATGGCTTTAATAAAATATTCAACCAGTTCTCTCTGGAAGAGAATGTCTGCATTGACATGAATTTCTTGTATCGCCTGATAGGAAGAGCGTGCAATCGCATAAGGTCGGGTTGATATCATTGCGTCGTAACTGTCGATGATTCCAGCGATTCTGCCAAACGTAGGTATCTTATTGCCCGCCAAACCGTTCGGGTAACCGCTGCCATCAAAGCGCTCGTGGTGGGTGTTTACAGCGTTAATTAGGCGACGATCTTCCACCCCACTGTCGTTTAACAGGGTGATACTTTTCTCTACGTGGCTTTTTAATAAAGCCCACTCGTTGTCGCTAGGTTTGTCTGGTGAGGTGAGTAGTTCTAAAGGTAGGCTCAACTTGCCCATGTCCATTACTGAACAAGTGATGGCGAGTTGATTAATTTCTTCTGGTGGCAGACCTAGTTGCCGGCCAACGACAGCCCCCCATACAGAACAAGAAATTGCGTGAGAGTATAGGTAGTCGTCCATTTTGCGCATACGAGTTAGTGCGGCAACCGCTGTGTGATTTCTCATCACACTTTGTACCAATGGCGTGATGGCATCTTCGATGGCGTTAATGTCGAAACCACCACTGGATTGTAACTTGGTGACACAATCTTGCAGTATTGCTTCCGCTTCTTCTAACGAGGTGGTTGCCCTAGAAAATTCGTCAGCGATCTCGACCTTGTCTTCGTATACGACAGGCTTAAGTGGTTGGAGGCGTTCGCGCGCAGATAACTTAGCTTCTGACTTGCGTGGTGATTTTCCCACCGCTCGTAGTCTGACTTCGCCCATTTTGGAGTCATATCGGCGCGGATCAACAAATACATGAGCACACTCATCCGCGATGGTTGAGATGATCTTATTGTTACGAATATAGAAGCCCTGAATTGGGAACGAGGTATCTCCCCAATCACGATCGAGTTGGGCGACGTACATGCCAATAGTGAGATCGTTGGGCGAGGTCTTCTGTAGTCCCTTGTATTTCGGTTGTGCTTCCATGTCCACAGTAAATAGAGGGTTATCCCCTATGTTAAATGGCTTAGGGCCTTGGCTTTGTGCGTTTCATCAAACTTTCACCGGGAAAAACGCCCATAACAGTATAGTTGAGGTTATTTGAGGTGCAACAATACCGACCTACACGCCGTCGAAGAATTTGCGACAATGTACCCTTCACCCCCTATTTGTTGTAATAGATGACTCAAATTGTACCTCCTGAACTCCAAGATTCGCGCATTCGGACAGAATTTGTGGATGCCAACGGGCTTCGTTTTGAAGTAGATAAGTGTGGCGAAGGCAACAAACTCGCCATTTGTTTGCACGGTTTTCCTGAGCACAGTTTTTCTTGGCGTCATCAATTGCCTATGTTGGCCGATTTAGGCTATCAAGTGTGGGCCCCCAACTTGCGCGGCTATGGTAACTCAT
>JAADHW010000221.1 GCA_013151695.1 Gammaproteobacteria bacterium | reverse complement strand
CCCTAATGCTGCGTATGATTGATGGTCTAGAGCAGTTTGTTGATCTGGATATGCCGTTTTTATTGAAAGAACGTCATGAGCGCATCAGCAGTCGTCGAGAAATGATGGACCGAGCCGATGTTGCAGTGTCCGAAAAATTCTCGCAAATCTTCCGGGCTTATCAGATTGAGAATGAATACGGACGCACTATCGAAACCTACGGCGACACCATCGTCATCGAGGGCACTGAGCGTAAGGTAGATATCCTTAAGATTGGTCGTGTTGCGCTGCTGTATCAAACACCAGACGGTGCAGAGACAGGTATGTACAACAAGAACACCAAGCAATTTGAGGCGATTGATAACTCGTATCAGGCGTCTATTAGACAAGGTATACGAATGGCTCGCCAACAGGCGACTCAGGACATGTTCAACATTCCTGTCCACGGCGCGGAGGTAGCACAATGAGAACGTTCATGAAGAATATTCTACTCAGTACACTGCTTTTTCTCGCACCATTTGTTATGGCTGAAGAGGCTGCAGTAGAAGCGGCAACCCCCAGCGACTTGGTGGTTAACAAAGCAGATTCACTAGACCAGCTTCTGGGTAATGTTCAAGCACGTCGGGTGGTTGAGTCTCGTGAGCACTCAGAGCGAGAAAAGCGTTTTTCTCGTGAGAAAGCCAGCCAAGCGAAAATGCTCAGTGATGCCGAAAGTGAACGAGCACGTGAAGAACGACGTTCTGACCGGCTAGAAACTACCTTTGAAGAAAACGAAATTCGAATTGGCGATCTCACCGAAGCTCTCGACAAACGTCTGGGTAGCTTGCGTGAATTGTTTGGTGTGTTACAGCAAGTAGCAGGCGACACTCGCGGCCTTTTCGAAGCTTCGCTCATTTCAAGCCAAATACCTGATCGTGGCGATTGGCTCGGTCAGTTGGCCAAAAAAATGGGCACTGCTAGCGAGCTTGCGACCATCAATGAGATGGAAGAGCTGTGGTTCGAGCTGCAAAGGGAAATGACGGAATCCGGTAAGATGGTCAAATTCCAAGGCACCATTACCAAATTGTCTGGTGACAAAGTGAATACCGAAATTGTGCGATTAGGCTCTTATGCCCTTATCGGCGAAGGCGAGTATTTGCAGTGGGATCCAGACACCCAGGCTATTATCGAATTGCCAAGACAACCCAGCGGGCGGCATGTGGATACTGCTGAAGCTGTACAAGCAGCGGCGCCGGGTGAAATTGTCGAATTTTCCATCGATCCATTGCGCGGCTCACTGCTTGCCTTGTTGATCCAGGCCGCAACGGTAGGAGAGCAAGTTGGATCATTCGGCGCGATTGCCGAGTGTTATCTACCTTTCTGTGACGGCCAAGGTGGCATGATGGGCGCCATCATCATTTTGGGTGGGGTGATCGGTTTGCTGCTTGCTTTTGAACGCCTACTGACTTTGTTCATGGTGGGTGCGAAGGTAAATGCACAACGCAAGAACCCAACCGCCAGTGACGATAACCCACTGGGTCGTGTGCTGAAGGTGTTCGAGGAAAACAAAGACGTTGATGTCGAAACTCTAGAGCTGAAGCTAGGTGAAGCAATACTTGGCGAAACGCCAAAATTGACACGCAACATTACTTTGATTCAAGTGATTTCAGTGGTGGCTCCCTTGGCGGGTCTTTTGGGCACGGTTATCGGCATGATCGAGACCTTCCAAGCAATTACGTTGTTTGGTGCGGGTGATCCTAAGACTATGGCGAGCGGTATATCAAAAGCGTTGATGACCACTGTACTGGGTCTATGTGTTGCCATACCGATGACCTTGTTGCATGCATTGGTGAACGCAAAATCTAAGTCAGTGATACATATCATTGAAGAACAGAGCGCCGGCATTATTGCTGAGCATGCCGAAAAATCAGGCCAACCTTTAGGTTAGGCCGTTAAGTTAGGAGCAGTCGATAGATGTTAGGCGACGCTTATCTTGCGATTTTGCGCTTCATGGAGATGGGGGGCGATGTACTGTGGTTCATCGCTCTCATAACTTTCCTCATGTGGACGCTAATATTTGAACGATTCTGGTTTTTTCAAACCGAACATAAAACTGTAATACGTGATGCGACGCAGCGATGGGAAGATCGCGACGAGAGAAATTCGTGGAGTGCCCATCAGGTACGAGAAGCGATTATTTCTGAGGCGTCTGACCGCATTATAGGATCGCTACCCATTATCCAAACTTGCGTGGCATTGTGCCCACTGTTCGGTTTGCTAGGTACAGTGACCGGCATGATTGCGGTCTTTGATGCCATGGCAACTCAGGGTGGTAATGCCCGTTCCATGGCGGCAGGGGTCTCCATGGCGACCATACCGACGATGTCCGGTATGATTGCATCACTTTCAGGGTTGATGGGTAGCACCTGGCTGAGACGTAAAGTGGACTATGAAATTGAACTGTTTCAAGATCATCTGACTCTTGATCATTAAGATGCGACCACTAGGAGTTTAATCATGCGTAGGCAACTCAGACGACGAAGCAGTGGGGATGATGATGCGGATATCAATCTAACGCCCATGCTCGATGTGGTTTTTATCATGTTGATTTTTTTCATTGTGACGGCAACTTTCATTAAGCAATCGGGTATTCAGGTCACCCGTCCAGATGCTCGTACCTCCGAACAAAAACCAACTGTGGCGATGCTTATCGCCATCAGCCCGAATGGTGAGATTTGGATCGACAAGAAACGCGTTGATCCGGCTACAGTTCGCGCCCACATTGAAAAACTACACGCTGAAAACCCGAAGGGCGGTTTGGTTATTCAAGCGGATAAGAAATCCACAAATGAAAAATTGATGGCAATACTTAACGCGGCACGGGCTGCGGGTTTAACTGAAGTTGCCATATCTACTGAGAAAAACTAGCCATGTATATACGTTATGCCATTGGTGTTGGTCTAGGAGCGATTGTTACTTTCATATTGTTTTTGGTGATGCAAGCGGTGATTGCCAACGACGAAACGAATATTGATGAAAGCAAACGGATAAGACTTCTCGATATGGTCCGTCTTGCAGAGGACGAAGACATTCAAACCAAACAACGTAAGCCTAAGCCACCGCCC
>JAADHW010000167.1 GCA_013151695.1 Gammaproteobacteria bacterium | reverse complement strand
TCGCCCAAATACGAATTAACGTCAGCATCAGTCATTCCCCGGTGATGACGCAGCACCATGGTGGCGCCACCAATGACCTTGTATTCTGGCGTATGACAGGCACCGTTGCAGGCGCAGGAATACCCCTCAGGCAACGGACACTTTCTGAGGGTTTCCGCAAATGCTGCGAGGACATCGGCCACCTTATCGGCAACAGCCTCGGAGGCCTTTGCGCGGTCGATGTGCTTTTGGATTAACGGGTGTTTCATTTCTTCGGTTTCTCCTGCGTCCCAAACCGATATACCATCTGGCCCTTGGTGACCGGCTGGCCTGCGATCCGGGAACATTCACGAACGCGGCCAGCCTCGGTCCAGTATGGGTTGTGCCAAGCCTTGTGCATTTCCTCCAGCATCGCCGCCTCGGCCGATTTTAGGGTGCTGGGCCGCCCATTCGCCTGCTTTGTGGACACGGGGGGCTTGATCACCAACTCAACGCCGCGCTCAGCCAATATTTTCTTGATCTTGGCGTCGGCCTTTGGTGATCCGCCCAGGTCTCGCTCAGACATAACGATTAGCGTGTCGCCAGATCGCAGGGCTACCTGCTCCAGCATGTCCGCACGCTGTGGGCGCTCTTTGTTGGTGTCAATATAAACCCGGTCAGCGCCGCGCGCCAGCAGGTCTAATTCAAGGCGTTTGTATCCGTATCCAATATCCATTTGTCACATGTGGCACATATTTTCCAACGAAGCAATCAATTAAACAGCTCTTTTATACTTGACTGTTGGAAAGTGTGTAGATATAGGATTGTGGGTAATTTGAAATACGAGGACCGAAACGATGCAGCCGGATCAGTACCATCTATGCAAAATCTCGGAAGAGTGTGCAGAGGTTTCCCAGCGCGCCATGAAAGCCCAACAATTCGGGCTCGGTGAAATTCAGCCCGGGCAGCCCCTGAATAATCTCGAAAGATTAGTGTTGGAATTTCACGACTTGGTTACCACGTTCGATAATTTCATTGGATTAATTGATGACAACATCAATTTGCTGCCGAGCGACCACAAGAAATCAGAACGCCGCGCGAAAATGAACAAGTTTCTACAACTATCCAAAGACCTTGATCAAGTCGATGAAGAAACAACCATTTAAGGACCGAGAGAATACCCACCGCCCTGCGAAGGGCATCGGGGAAGACGCCGGGAGGGAATAGCTTTCTCAAATGGTTGTCGATGCAGGCGGTGGCGTAAGCGTCGCTGGAAAGCCTAGAATAGCCCGTGGATTGGTTTGGCAGCCAATATTTAGGACGACACTTTTGGTCGGCATGTTGAAAAGCCAAGCAGCATAGCAGCAAAGTGACGGGACGAGTGCAGTTATAGAGACGCATTAATCACTGCGAGATGCGTCCACTTAGTAAAAGGCGACAGTTTTCCAGAGCGGGTTGGAGTCCCGCTACCGCTGCTTAAGTAGAAACAGGAGTTAGAGGATCTAAGACAATGAAAGCAGTTAAAACATATCGAGACGATTGGGTTGTTCAATTCCCAAACGGCGTATCGCGACCCGGTGTTTTTGAAGATGAAGCCGCTGCACTGGCGAGCATGTACCTGACCACCGACAAGTTGCGTGGGCTTTATGTGCCAATGCGTGACGGCGGGGCGCCCCTGACCGTTGACCAGATAAACTGCGCTGCGGCGCTCACACGATAGGACCGAAAAATGGATGACCGAACAGCAATACCCATCAAGCATTGGTCGATGTCCGAGGCGGTAAAGCAGATAGCCGCTTGCAATTTCAATTGCGAAGCTGGCCCACTACACAAAAATGACGCTTGGAACTGGTTGACGGGCGCAGCGGAAATTGGGCCTGACTATTGGCCTGGGCAGGGTGTGTGGTTCGAGATTGAAGCGGAAGCCGCCGGAAAAGAACTTAAGCAGATGGTGCATTTTTTTATTGTCGGGTGCCAAATGGAGTCAGGAGCGGATAGTAGGTATTGGGTTTATGATTTGAGTTACGATCCCCCTGCACCTTACCATTACGGGACTGTGCACTTTCGCAGAATTCCAGGGGCATCTTTACACCTTACTAACCCAGCAAACTGAAGGACCAGATGATGACACCACTTGAACACAGCGACACGATACTCCTTCTCGAAAACGGTCAATGGCTGGAAGTCAGCGGCGATGTGGAGGGCGGCAATGTACACGAAGGCGGGACAATTTCATACAAAGCTGGCGATAGACTGCGGATAAAAAGCATTCAGGACGATTCCATCGTCTGCCACGACGAAGCCGCCAACCAAGTGTGGTTTCGGCGGGCTGATATGTCTCATTTAAAACCGCAGCGATAGGACGATCCAAAAATCCACAAACCGCAACATCCACCACCGACAATGTTGCAATAACTCGATGAACCGAACATCCAAAAAGGGAAGGTACAGACCATGGCCCACCACCTAGCAACCACAATTCAGTACGGCGAAATCACGCACGCCTCGCCAGATCAGGTGGCGCAAGTGTGTGACGAGTTGCTGGAAGAACTCGACCAATGCCGCAACGGAAACTATCCCGGCGGTATTGAGGAGCGCTTGGACAGACTGGAATTGGTTGTCTTGACGCTTGCCACATCCGCCGCAACGAAGCTGCGGGGCTAGGAGCCTCCAATGAAATTCATCCGCTTCGCCATAGCTGCGTTCCTCGCCTACCTGATCGCCGCACCCTTAACGTCCACCATTTCTATGGACCTATCGCAGACGCAATGGGCAAGCCTCTGGACGTATTTCTTCTGGGCTTTTGGCCTATTTATTTGGATCGCAATCATTGGAATATGCAGCCTGATATTTGTTGCGCTGATTAACTTTTTCGACCACTGAAACAGGAGAACCCCATGACCGACGAAAAAACCGAATGCCCGACTGAGCATCACCCAGAGTATCGGCGGGGTGTTTTAGATGCGATTATTTGGCTGTTGAGAAACAAGGCTGATATTAACCCAGAAGCATACGCCGAGCAAATGGCTATCGATCTGCTTTGAAACGGAGGAATAACTCATGACCGACCTAATCACCAAATTCGCCCAGCTATCCGAATGGGCGCTGCATTATGCGCAGGCTGCCCGACTGGCG
>JAADHW010000373.1 GCA_013151695.1 Gammaproteobacteria bacterium | reverse complement strand
TATGAGGGTAGCAAGTTGTCCGTTGTTCAGTTCCGGGACCAAAACGTTGTCATAGTCTGCCAGCAACTGGGCTAGATTTGGAGCCAGTGGAGAGATATGCCGCAGATGGATGTGTGCAACTACAAGACCTTGTTGTATAGATTCTTTTACTGCCTGGTAAATGGTGCCATAGGTTGACCCCCAAGCCAGTACCGCCAAGCCGCTTGGTGAACCTTGTTCGATGGTTTGTGGTGCGATGAAGTTGGCAACGCGGGCTACTTTTTCTGTGCGTAAATCTGTCATCGCTTGGTGATTGAGGGCATCATAGGAGATGTTGCCGCTGTCGATGTCCTTTTCGATGCCACCTATCCGATGAATGAAGCGCGCATCTCCGGGGCTTGCCCAAACTCTGGCGAGGGTGTCTTCATCTCGATCGAATACGCGACCGCTGCTGTTTTCCTGTGGTTTGTGCGTCTCTATCGGCGCATAGCTGTCTAAATCAGGCAGCGGCCATAACTCCGATGCATTGGCGATGTATCCGTCAGTCAACAAGATGACAGGTGTCATATGCCGCAAAGCAATTCGAACTGCTTCAATGGCTGTGTCAAAGCAGTCGGCTGGAGACCTGGCCGCAACTACGGGAATGGGTGTGTCGCCATTGCGACCATAGACGGCTTGATATAAATCACTCTGTTCAGTTTTCGTTGGCATACCTGTGGAAGGACCAGCGCGTTGCGCATTCACAATAACCAGCGGTAGTTCTGTTGCCACTGCCAGCCCAATGGCTTCGGTCTTCAAGGCAATTCCGGGTCCACTCGAAGAAGTAATGCCTAATTTCCCCGCGTAGGAAGCACCAATTGCCGAACAAACGGCAGCAATTTCATCTTCAGCCTGAAAAGTACTGACACCGGCATCTTCCAAGCCTGCTAGATGATGTAAAAGAGAAGAGGCTGGGGTAATCGGGTAGGAGCAAAACATCAACGCCGTGTCTGCCAGCTCACCCGCTGCGACCAAACCTAAGGCGAGGTTTTCTGCCCCGGTAATGGTTCGATATTGCACAGATTCTAAGGGTGCTTGGGCAACATGTTCTTGTTTAAGAACGTGGCTCATCTCAACAGTTTCGCCGTAGGCGTGACCGGCATCAAGGGCAGCTAAATTTGCGTTGACCAGAGCCGTGGTGCTTGCGAATTTCTTGCGGATCCAATCTTGTGTCGACGCTCGCGATTGGTCGAACAACCACAACACCAAGCCCAAAGCCCAAAAATTCTTACAGCGCGCCGAATCCTTAGTACCCAGCCCGTGGGGTTTCACCGCCTGGGTGGTGAGGTTGGTAATGTCGATGGGCACCACTTCGTGGTGATCTAGGGTGCCGTCTTCTAGAGGGTTGCTGATGAGGTCTGCTCGCTTCAAGCGTTGTGCTGTGAATGCCCCTTCATCGACGATAATCAGGGAGTGAGGTGCAAGGTTACCGAGATTGACCACTAAGGCTGCCGGATTAAAAGCAATTAATACATCTGGTGCATCCCCTGGGGTGGTGATGCGGTCGCCGCCAAATTGTATTTGAAACGCTGACACACCGTATCGCGTACCCGTAGGGGCGCGAATTTCGGCGGGAAAATCTGGCAACGTCGCAACATCATGGCCAGCCAATGCAGAGGCTACAGTAAACTGTTGTCCCTGTAATTGAATGCCATCACCGGAGTCTCCAGCGAAGCGAACAACGTGGCTAATTTTTGCTGTAAGTTCCTGTTGCACTTTGATTTTCTGGTTAAAAAAAGAGGCGCGCATTGTAACTAATTTTAGTTATTTAGCGAGATATGCGTTGGAATGAGATCGCATATTCTTATGGCAATATCAACTTGAAGAAGAAGTACAAAGGCAGATAGAAGTTTGACACTCACCGTAAACGGATTAAAGTTCGCGACAAATTTGATTGGAGAAAGTGATGAAAGTAGTTGCGAGTACCGATGAATACACAGTGTATCAGCGTCGGGACGGTCGGCACGCTGTGCAGGGGGCGAACAAGCGCCCGATAAATGGCGATGACAAAGTTAAAATTCTGTTGCAGCACAAGTTAATCGATGTGGCTGCTCCTAAGGCGCCGGAGACTGCGCCAGTCGAAACGGCGCAAGCCGACACTGCTGAAGGTCAGGAGCAGACTGAAGAGAAGGAAGAAAAAGCCGAATAATGCCTCGGCTGTGAACATTAGCCACTGACGGCGTCCTCCTGACACTAGGGTGTCAGGAGATGTCGGTAGCATAGTGTGCAGTTAGCATCAGGTGGCATAAACTAGCTTTTTACGAACAGCGGTCGGAAGATTCATGGCACAGAGTGCTGCAAAGCTGCGCGTGGTATCAAACTATGAACCAGCCGGTGACCAACCTAAAGCTATAGCCAGCCTAATTGATGGGCTTGAAAGTGGGCTAAGTCACCAAACTTTGTTAGGGGTTACTGGGTCTGGTAAAACCTTTGCGGTAGCCAAGGTCATCGAAGCGGTACAACGTCCGACCCTGATCATGGCACCCAATAAAACCCTCGCCGCGCAATTATATGGAGAGTTCCGCGACTACTTCCCCGACAACTCCGTCGGCTATTTCGTTTCCTACTACGATTATTATCAACCCGAGGCGTATGTACCGGCGTCCGATACCTACATAGAAAAAGATTCTTCCGTCAACGCGCATATTGAACAAATGCGCCTGTCGGCAACCAAGGCTTTGTTGGAACGTCGCGACACCATAGTGGTGGCTTCAGTGTCGGCAATCTATGGTCTTGGTGATCCACAAGCCTATTTTCAAATGGTCCTACATTTAGACCGTGGTGACCGCATTGATCAACGATACCTGTTGAAACGACTGACAGAGCTACAATACTCCCGCAACGACCAAGTGTTTCAACGAGGTACCTATCGCGTTCGTGGCGACGTGGTGGATATTTATCCGGCAGAATCTGAAAAGGAAGCAGTGCGGGTAGAGTTATTCGACGATGAAATTGAGACCTTGTCGTTGTTCGACCCACTGACAGGAGAGATCACTCGTCGGCTGCCTCGTTTCACTGTGTATCCTAAATCTCACTACGTCACCCCTCGAGACCGTGTCCTCAACATGATTGATGAGATCAAGGACGAACTACAAGATCGGCTTAAATATCTCAACCAACATAACAAGCTGGTGGAAGCGCAGCGACTAGAGCAACGCACGCGTTTTGATTTAGAGATGATTCAGGAGCTGGGCTATTGCTCAGGTATTGAAAATTACTCTCGCTACCTGTCTGGTCGAAAATCCGGTGAGGCTCCACCAACTTTGTTCGACTATTTACCAAAAGATGCGCTGCTGGTAATAGACGAATCGCATGTTAGCGTGCCGCAAATTGGTGGTATGTATAAGGGTGATCGTTCGCGCAAAGAAACCTTAGTTGAATTTGGCTTTCGCTTGCCTTCAGCCTTAGATAATCGCCCACTACGCTTCGATGAGTGGGAACGCCTTGCGCCGCAGATGCTCTTTATCTCGGCCACACCTGGACCTTATGAGCACAACATGGGTAGCCAGGTTGTCGAGCAGGTGGTTCGACCCACGGGCCTAGTAGATCCTGAAATAGAGATTCGTCCGGCGACGACCCAGGTAGATGATCTGCTCAGCGAAATTGGCATTGTCATCGATCAAGGTGAACGCATATTAGTCACTACCCTCACCAAACGAATGGCTGAAGATCTCACCGACTATTTAGACGAACACAAAATTCGGGTTCGTTATTTGCACTCGGACATAGACACTGTGGAGCGTATGGAAATTCTCCGCGACTTACGTAAGGGTGAGTTTGATGTGTTGGTAGGGATTAACTTGTTGCGCGAAGGTCTAGATATGCCCGAGGTATCGCTGGTGGCTATTCTGGATGCGGATAAGGAGGGTTTTCTGCGTTCCGAAGGATCGTTGATACAAACGATTGGCCGCGCGGCACGCAATGTTAACGGACGGGCTATTTTGTACGCCGACAAAGTGACCGGCTCAATGCAACGGGCCATGGATGAAACTTCGCGTCGTCGAGAAAAGCAAAAAGCTCATAATTTGGAGCACAATATTGTGCCTACAACTGTGTCTAAGAAAATCGTCGACGTTATGGAAGGTGCTCGGGTAACGCCGGGTGGACCCAAGCGTGGTGGCAGGCAGGGTGGTAAGGTGATGCAGAAAATTGCCATCCCAGACAGTCCCAGGGCCCTTGGTAAGCTACTCGATAAGTTGGAAAAACAAATGCTTGATCATGCGCAAAACCTAGAATTCGAAGAAGCTGCACAAATACGTGACCAACTTCAAGATGTCAGGGCCCGAGGTTTGCTGACGTAAACTGTTAGTGGGAGGCTTTGAAAGCTTGCTACCTTGTTTCAAAAGAAAGGGGCATGCTTTTAATGCCACTTATGAAGTTTGATTCGAGCCACTGTGGTGGTTGAAGAAGTTTAAAATTTTTCATCCGATTCAGTACTTCTCGAAATATGCAGTCGATTTCTACCCGAGCGATATGTTGGCCTAGGCATACGTGTGTGCCGGTACCAAAAGCAATTTGTTCGTTAGGGAATCTTTGAATGTTCAATTTTTGTGGCGCATCAAATTTCGCCGGGTCGTAGTTGGCTGCGCCAAAATAGCGAACCACTTTGTCTCCGGCTTTGATGGATTGACCGTTGATCTGGGTATCTTTCAATGCCGTGCGTCGAAAATAGATGACCGGGCTGACCATGCGCAGCAACTCATCCCGGGCTGAAACTTGTAGCTCTGGGCTCGAGTGGTGTTGCCACTCGTACAAGCAATCGGGGTACTGTATCAGCAGATGTAATCCTCCCGCGACCAAATTACGCGTGGTATCGCCACCGGCATCTATTAAAAGCATAAAGAATAATTGAAAATCTACCTCGTCTAAGCGGCGACCGTCAACCTCAGCGTGAACAATTTTGGAGGCTAGGTCGTCTGTTGGCTGATTGAGCTTGG
>JAADHW010000368.1 GCA_013151695.1 Gammaproteobacteria bacterium | reverse complement strand
CTACACACGCGTTATTTGGTAACTTTACCGGTTACTCGCTAAAGGGTTATGGAGAAACAAATGCTTCGATCGATTCTAATGCTGATTGGTGTGAGCTTGGCTACATCTAGCTGGGCTATTCAGGTCAATGACAGGGTGGAGAATTTCCGTCTTTTTGATCACGAAGGTGCCTCACATGAGCTGTACTACTTCAGGAACGCCAAGGCTATTGTGTTTATGGTTCAGGGTAATGGTTGCCCGATCGTACGCAACGCCATGCCACGATTTAAAGAGTTGCGTGACGAATTCGCCGACAAAAACGTGCAATTCCTCATGGTGAACTCAAACCTGCAAGACAGCCGTGAGTCTATCGCCGCAGAAGTTGCAAAATACGGCTACGACATTCCCATCTTAAAAGACGAAACACAAATCATCGGTGAAGCCTTAGATTTTGTCCGTACCGGTGAAGTATTCATTGTTGACCCCAAAACCTGGACCATTGCCTATCAAGGTGCGGTAGATGATCGTCTATCTTACGAAAACCAAAAAGAGCAGGCGAGTGCCCACTACCTGCAAGATGCGATCAACAATATGATCGACGGCGAAGTGGTCAAGGTCGCCAACACCAATGGCATAGGCTGCTTGATCAACTTCCCAGAACAGCAAGCGATGGCCAAAGCCAAACATACGGAAATTTCCTACAGTGCAGACATTGCACCCATGCTGTTAGATAACTGTGTAACTTGCCACCGCGAAGGCGGTCTTGGTCCTTGGGCGATGAGCGACTACAACATGGTTCGCGGCTTCTCCCAAATGATTCGAGAAGTTGTGCGTACTCAGCGTATGCCACCTTGGCATGCTGATCCCGCAATAGGCGATTGGCACAACGACCGCTCCTTGAGCAGCAAACAAATTCAAACTTTAGTTCATTGGATCGAAGCCGGTGCGCCTCGCGGTGAAGGCGAAGACTTCCTTGCCACTGACGATACGCAATATTTCGAATGGGATGCCCAAGATACGCTAGGTGAACCTGATTTTGTTATCGACATCCCTGCAATGGAAGTCCCTGCTGCAGGTGTTGTTGACTATCAATACCACTTTGTAGAAAACACCGTAGGTAAGGACGTTTGGGTTAGGGCTGCGGAAATCAAGCCAGGTGATCGAGCGGTTTTGCATCACACCATTACTACCTTTGGTTACGACATTACCGAAGGCGAGCACAAAGGTCGCTTCAATCGCATCGGCGGTTTACGCGGATATGCGCCAGGTTTGAACAACGAAGGTTTTCCCGAAGGCACCGGTATTTTTCTGCCCGCTGATGCAAAAATAGAGTTCCAAATGCACTACACCCCGGTGGGTCGTGCAACGGTTGATGAGTCTCAAATGGGACTATGGGTTTATGACGAGCCACCCACACATAAGATGATCTCTATGTTTGTCGCCAACACCCGCATTAAAATTCCAGCGAATGCGAATAACCACAAAGAAATTGTGGAGCAAGTGATTCCCAAAGACGCGCTTTTATATAGCTTGATGCCTCACGCACACTTTCGCGGCAAAGCAGCAGAGTTTAGAGCAATATATCCAGATGGTTCGCAAGAGGTTCTGCTCAGCGTGCCCAACTATGATTTCAACTGGCAAACCACCTACGAGTTTACTGAGCCAAAGTTTCTACCAGCCGGCACCAAGTTAGTGCAAGCGAACTGGTGGGACAACTCGGCGCAGAACCTTGCCAACCCTGATCCTTCCATCGAAGTCACTTGGGGTGAGCAGTCTTGGGAAGAAATGTTGTTTGGTGCTTTCACCATGCGTTTTCTGACAGAAGAAGAGATTGAAGAACGGCGCACTGCAAGCACGCAGAAAGAAGAGACTGCTGCCAACGCTCGTTAAGCCCTGTTCTATAGAGCTTTAAAAACGCCAATCTGCATTGCATAGCCGGTTGGCGTTTTTTTTGCCCGGCTCTGTTTAAGACTTGACCACAAGATGGCCAAATAATTCTTCTACAGAATCAATGACTCGAATCGCCTCACTGGTGAAATCAAACCCTTCGTGCTTAGCATGGCTGCGTATAACATGGCTATGAACACCCCACAACATGATGGCTACAAGCCTAGGCGTACCAATGCCTTGGGCCGGCAGATTAAAATCTCGGGCAAGAGATTCTGTTAGAAGATCTTCATATTCCAACCCTATGCGGATGAGATGGCCCGATATAAACGCTGGCCCCGACAGTTCAATCATTTGCTCGCGATAATTTTCAACACCATCTGCCTGTTCGAGACGTGTTACCGCGCGAAGCATCCAATCCCGCCAAAATACGAAAGTAGTTTCAGTTTGATTAGGGTCCTGAATGGCTCGCCGAAAACGGATCAATCGCTCTTCATCACCAGCGGCAGCCAGCTCCAGCTTATTAGCAAAATGTCGGTACAGTGTTTGCACGTGAAGACCAGCGTGTTGCGCAACTTCTTCTAAAGTAGTTTGTTCATATCCCTGCTTGATGAATAACACTTGGGCAGAGCGAATCAGACTCTTTCGAGTTGCTGCTTTGCGCTTTTCACGCAACGGAAATTGAGTACTCATCTGATGCTCGCGTACTATTTTTGGGGTTTAGTCCAAATGGGCGATGTCCAGGCTCGCTCTTGAATGGTCATTGCCAGGTCTGGACGAGGGGTTGTTCCTGCACGAACCGCATCCCAAGTAGACCACCGACAGGTTGGGTTTTCTAGCACACGCACATAATAAAAGGCACGCTGATGCTTGTTGAATTCAGGATCCTGCCACAGTGCCTTAAGCTCACCGGCACCTTTGTCTTCACTCACATTACAGTTACTGATATCTACTTTGGCACCATTATCAGGGCATCGATGAGTGGTAGTATCGACGGTGAAGCCGTCTGAGCATGCCACGTCATACACTTTCTCCCGATGGTGGCCGCCTTCAACCCAGCCCTTAATCACTTGCAAACGTTGCAGCTTTGTCCCTAACGGATCGCTTACGGCCCAAGCCAGAAAACTAGGTACGCCTTTTGCCTGCAGCACCAACTCACCGCCTTGTGGTATTGCTCCACTATGAGATTCGGTACTCATATCGTAACCCGCAAACAAACGTGCCTTAATCCGCGGACCTGAAGTTG
>JAADHW010000039.1 GCA_013151695.1 Gammaproteobacteria bacterium | reverse complement strand
GGTGTGAGTACAGCAGTTTTGTTTCAGCCCGGAGCGAGCAACAAACTAACGCAACCGGCGATACCGAACCGACTTTCACCATTGGTCAATGAAATCCCCAATATTATTGCTAACCCCGACATGAGCAATGTATTGAATACAGACTGCGTAAGTTGCCATAGCGAGACCACACGTAGATCAATATTGAATATCGACAATGTGACTGGCTTTCAGTATTCGGCGATCTCAGGTGTAAATCCGGCGTTGTTACCTACCAGAGATTGGAACGTTAGGAATTTTGGCTGGTTTACGCCCAACATCCAGACTCCCACAAGACCCAGCATAACGACGCGAACCTCGAATGAAACTGCAGGCGTTCTTAAATTTATAAGGGCTCATTATTAACAGTAAATGCAGTAAACAACCTAAGCCGATTCGGCGACAGCTAAAAGGAGTGCAGCCATGACAACTCAAGTATCAAAACCCTTAACATTAGTTATGAACATAAAGTCACCGGAAGATTTTGCAGAACTACAAAAATTGTTAGCAGAAATCGAAGCGAAACCACCCGGGGAAAACCCAATCAACAATGCTTTAATTAAGATTGGTCCCGTACACTTTGCTCGATTTGTCTTTTTGAGCGAGACACAACTAGCCGTTATTACGAGTTATGATGGTGACTTCGTAGAGTATATTCAAGCCTTCACCGACGAGCTTGGTGACATATTCGATGCTCTTTTGTCACATATGTCTAGTCCACCGCCACTTCCGGTAAAAGATAACCTGAAACCATTCCTAGAGTACATAATGGATAATGATAGATCCAGAGTGAATGGAGAGTTGGGATCTTTGTTCAGTGCCTATCCTGAGCTGACTGTGGTGGATATTTTGGGATTGGCAGGTAATAAGCAACAAGCTGTTGCTTGAGCTTGGATTAAAAACATAAAGAAATGAAAGAGGTTCTGGGTTTTTCCTAGAGCCTCTTTTTTTTAGTCTCGCGGATTCAAGCAATAAGTGCATAACTTGAAACAGGTAGAAAAGGGGGTCAGTCATCCGTAAGCTGATCGTTTTTTCTCCGGCAAGAGATGCGACGATGAAACCTTACAAACAACTGACCTATGAACAACGATGCCAGATTTACGTACTAAAGAAAAGAGACCTGGCACAACAAGCGATTGCGGATGCGATTGGCGCTAGCCAATCAGCGGTGAGCCGTGAACTCAAACGCAACACAGGTGCACGAGGCTATCGCTATCAGCAAGCACAGAGGATGAACGAAAAAAGGCGTTCACAAGCGGCGAAAGCCCTTAAGATGATGATTGGGATGATTACCCTCATTGAATCAAAATTTTGTTAACTTAATGGCATTAGGTCGTGTCCGTGTTCCATAAACATTGGGCTTCGTTACCCCAGCACCAACCTCTAATACTGAACATTTAACACCTTGCAGTATAAGGCAGTTTTGCATGCCCGATAAAAAAATATAGACCTGGACCGAACCGTCAGAAACAGCATGAACGCTTTGTAATAAAACGGTAACCACGCGGTAATGCAGCCCCACCCAATAAGTTACATCATTAAGTCAGCCTGTATCACCACTGATGCAGATTGATTTTTTTACATGCCAATTGTTCAACTCAGAGGGTCGCATAGTGCTGGAGTCATTAACCGTACAAACTGCTGTCGAGAGTGCAAGCCTGATGACGCTGCTCTATGTCGCCATGCTCTCATTTATATTATCGACAATTCTGGCTCTGGTATATCAAAAAACCTTCAGGGGACTTTCGTATTCACGGAACTACATACAAGCAGTCGTGCTGATATCGATCATTGCCGCAATGGTTATTCAGGCCGTTGGCGACAGTCTGGCTCGCGGCCTGGGAATATTTGCCGCAATGGCCGTCATCCGTTTCAGAACCAATTTCAAAGACCCGAGGGATACGCTGTTTCTCTTCGCCTCTCTGGCAGCGGGCATCGCCTGTGGGGCTTACGCCTTCACCATCGCTATTGTCGGCACGCTGACGTTCTCATTGGCGGCCATCGTTCTCTATTTATCTCCACTCGGACCCAACCAGTTTTTCGATGGCATGTTGCGTTTCAATATACCTACCAAAGCGCAGGAAGGCTCCCGACTGTCATCCATTCTACATAAACATTGCAAGGCATTTTCGTTAATTACTTTACGGGAAATCGAGCAAGGTAATCGTATGGATTACGCCTATCACATCAAGCTTCGTAAAGGCACCACACACGAGAGTTTATTACAAAATCTCAAAACCCTGGATAACATCCAACAGGTTAACTTAATGATGCAGGAAGCGACGGTAGACCTGTGACAGATAGTCGATCAGGTTATTTCTCTTATTCCGTACTTCGATGTGATTTACGGTTAATCCTCAATAAGCATAGCAATCTGTAAGGTATCAAGTGATAGCATTTATCCAAAAAAACTTGTTGATCATCACATGGCTTTCATCCTTGCTGGGATTGATCGCTCTCACTTTTTCCATTGAGGTAAATTCCACCCAGTTCTATGGTATTGCCAGCAGCCGGGAGCAATCCATCAGCTTCCAGCACCCGGTGGAGGTGCTGCGTATTCCTGTCGTTGAAGGCGAGGCCGTTCAACAAAAACAGATATTACTCGAAGTACGCCGCCCCGATCTGGATGCTGAACTGGCCATCGTTGAAAACAAGATTGCCGAGCTAAAAACCCGCCACCGGGAATCCATCTCCTTGACACGAGCAAAACTGGAAAGCCTGCGTGCAAGGCAACGGGGGAAAATGGCTGAAATTGATACACAGATTCAGATACTTGAATCCCGTTATAAACTCAACATAAAGCTTTTGGGGGAAATAACAGGCAACAATGAAAACTCAAACAGCAAGGAAGGCACCAGTCCACTGATTGTCGAACTAAACGGCCTCAAACGTGAGAGAAATCACATCGCACTTTCCTCACAGGCAGAAATCAACAACCTTGAAGAACAGTTACAATCCCATGTCCGTCCTGCCGATCTCCAGATATCAGAACTGGAAAAGCGCAGAACCGTGTTACTTTATCAGGTCGATAATCTCAAAGTTGAAGCGAAACTTTCCGGCAGCGTAGGGAGCATACTCTATAAGCCCGGTGAAACAGTTGC
>JAADHW010000206.1 GCA_013151695.1 Gammaproteobacteria bacterium | reverse complement strand
CTAGTTTGCAGCTGGCGCCAACAGGCATTGGTGCGTAAGAAGCTAAATTTTGAAGCATTGCATCCGCGCCACCCTCACCTGATTTATTGCCACCTGACCGGCTTCGGGAGTCGAGGTCCACTGGCAAATTTACCGGGCTACGAACACCTACTCGCCGCCTACACGGGTCGTATGCTCAGCTTTATGGGCATTGTCGACAGAGCCGGGCCGGTATTTTCTAGTTTGCAGGTTGGCGTTCATGCCAGCGCACAATCTGCCGCAACTGGAATTCTGGCCGCGCTGTTGGAACGAGGCAATTCGGGTACAGGTCGCTTGGTCGAAACCAGCATGCTGCAAGGCATGTTGCCTTATGAGCAAGGTCCCATGATTGGCGCCCAAGTTCGCCAACAGTTCCCAGATCTGTTGCCGCCAATGCCCCAGACAACGGCAAAACTTCCAAAACCTAGCCTCTACTACCATCCGGCGCAAGCAAAGGACGGCAAGTGGATGCAGTTTGGTAACCTGTTACCTCACTTGTTTGACAATTTCCTCATTTCTACAGATCTCATCGACATAGTCACAGACCCAGACTTCGACGCAAAACAGTTGATGCTGCCCAAAGAAAAACACGAAGCATTTCGCGAAAGAATGTTGTTACAGATACAACAGCGAACAGCGCAAGACTGGATGACAACTTTCGTTGCTGATGGCGGCGTGGTCGCTACCACTTATCAAACCACTCAAGATGCCTTAGATGATCCGGACATAGTTGCCAACGGCCATGTCATATCGCGCAAAGATGGCGGTGTACAATTGGGGCCCGTGGCAAAGTTAACCAAATCCCCAGCTTCTCCAGGCGATAACGCCGTACCCATAGATATTCATCACGCGACCCTAACCAATTGGTTGTCTTCTCCACGACCGCCGCCACAAGTCCAGCCCACGGGCCAGCTTCCCATGAGTGGCGTTAAAGTTGTGGAGATTGCTACCATCATCGCCGCCCCATTAGGAGCGTCTTTCCTCGCCGACATGGGCGCAAGCGTGACAAAAATCGAACAAATCGGTGGTGATCCCTACCGCAGCATGGGCGGCGGCATATGGTCTGCTCGAGTTAACACAGGCAAGCGCAGCATCTGTGTGGATCTTAAAGCGGTAGCCGGACGCAAGGTGGTGTTGGACTTAATTGGCGATGCCGATGTGATCATTCATAACTTTCGCCCAGGGGTACCAGAACGTTTAGGAATCAGTTACGAGCAAATTTCAGCCATTAACCCACAAATCATCTACCTACAGAGTAATGGTTATGGACCCAGTGGCCCTGGCGCACAACGTCCTAGCACTCATCCTATTCCCGGCGCAGCCATGGGCGGGGTGCTTTTCCAAATGGCACACTGCCTGCCAGATTCTTTGCAAGACTTTGAGAATTTAAAGCTGTGGACAAGCCGCCTAATGCGCGCAAACGAGGTAAACCCTGACCCCAACACGGCGTTGGTTGTTGCCACCTCGATCCTGCTCGGTTTAGTCGCCAGACAAAACACCGGTCAGGGCCAACAAATATACATAGACATGTTCGGTGCAAATGCTTACGCAAATCACGACGACTTTTTACGTTACCCAGGCAAACCCAAGCGCACTCTACCTGACCAGCAACTCTATGGGCTTAGTGCAACCTATCGCCTGTATCCGTGTGCCAACAAGCAGTGGATTTTTCTAGGCTTGGTACGTCAACATGAGCAACGCCGGTTCGTGCAAGAGCTAGCAGAAAAAGGCTATGAACTACCCTCCCTCACAGCGTTACAAAAAGGCGGTACACAGGTAGTTGAACAACTAGGAAATATGTTCATCAGCCAAGATGCCGATTACTGGCAAAGAATGTTGGTGGCTGTTGATCTAGGATGTGTGCGGGCTGATACGTGTTTACCCAGCGAGTTCTGGCTCATTGACCCTCAGGTTGAAGCGCTCGGTTTAACTGCCGAAGTGACGCACCCACAATGGGGCACCTACCGTCGACATGGTGCAATGGTCCACTTCGACGGCTCGGCACACCCACTCCAATGCGCACCTCACGCCGGCCAACACAATCAAGAGTTGTTGCAAGAATACGGTTATTCCGCTGCACAAATAGCGGCGCTGAAGGACACAAATGTTATTTGGCAGGAATAAGGAGTGCGCGGTCGCGTGTTATGCAAGACAACCGGTCACTGCCAACAACTTAAGAAGGAAAGATTGCGCGAAGCGTGTAATAAAATACAACAGCAAGCACTGCACCTGCTGGTAGCGTAATCACCCAAGACATAAATATACTTCGTATGACACCGAGGTTGATTGCACTGATCCCTCTGGCAAAACCAACCCCTAATACCGCACCCACCAGTGTATGTGTAGTAGAGATGGGTAGACCGGTGCCGCTGGCCACCACTACGGTAGTGGCTGCTGCTAGAGTCGCAGCGAAGCCCCGGCTGGGAGTAAGTTCCGTAATTTTGTTACCCACCGTGGCCATAACGCGCTTACCATAAGTGGCCAAACCCACAACTATGCCCACGCCACCCAGCAGCAATATATAGATAGATACCGCTGATTCCTGGCGAATTTCGCCGCTGTTGATAATGGACACGACAGCAGCGACTGGTCCGATAGCATTCGCCACATCGTTGGAACCATGGGCAAAAGCCATGGCGCAAGCGGTGACAACCATCAGTACCTTAAAAGTGCTTTCAACGTTGGCGAAGTGAAAATCTTCTAGGGTTGGACCCGTTACTTTAGGCGCACGCTTCACGTACCAAGCCCCCACAAGACTGACCAAGGTTGCAATCAGCATCGAATAAAAAAATGCTTCCTGACCAGAAACTTCTAGACCAACATGCTTGAGCCCCTTGGTAAAGGTGACCAAGCTAATGATGCTGGCGGTTAGAAAAATGTAGAATGGCACATATTTTCGCGCTTGCTTTTCAGCATCTTTGTGCTCAAATATCAGTTTTTGAACTGAAGTGATTAGCACAAACGCGAGCACTCCAGACAGTACCGGTGACACCACCCAACTGGCAGCTATGTTGCCAAGTTTGTCCCATTGTACAGCGTCCATACCAACCGCGACCAACGCAAAACCGACAATCGCACCCACAATAGAATGGGTTGTAGAAACAGGCCAAC
>JAADHW010000027.1 GCA_013151695.1 Gammaproteobacteria bacterium | reverse complement strand
TGCACTGATTAACAAAATGTCTGGCATTGATGCCATCATTATCAATCCCCAGGGACGCTTGCTCTACTCGGATGATCTCTCAGGTTTATAGCCGCGGTTGCATCCCACATTTCCTATGGACTGACTTTCATGATGTTGTTCTCAATTGCTGGCGTAGCGCAGTGATGCTTAGCAGGCGAACTTGCAAAGTGTGACCTGGTCCTCGTCTTAACAATTCACGCACAAGTAACGTGCACATATCACGGTTGCACAGGTACGTGCGACAACACGAACGTGAACTTTTTGATAGCAGTCGAGCTTCACTGTTGTGGCGGAACACGTGGCCGCCACAAGCAGTCGGTGAAACTCGGCTACTTTCATATAGGGGCTACTGGGCCAGGATGACCCGGTACCCAAATGCTGCCAAGGAAGGTGGTGTATTAGCAGCAGGATGCTGCGAAGCAGAAAGCCGGTAGTTCGAAGAATTTAATCCGCATGGATGCGGGCTTGTAAGGATAACGAGTACTTGGGTGGTACCACGATAGGGCACCAAGTGGGCCAAGGGAATAAAGCAATAAACTGCCGCAGTCCCTGCCTAAAATCTTCGACGGCGAATCTGCATTTCGCGCGAAAGCTATAACAGCTGAGCAAAGTGGTAACGGTTTGGAGTAATAAATGGCCATTCGAACGACTGTAACAAGATTACTAAGCGTGAGCATAGTAAGCGTTTGTGTATGCTTGAGCAGTCTTGTTTCTGCATCCGTCAAGGTATCTGACACGGCGCCTGATTTCACTTTAAAGTCACTGCAAGGAACCAACTTGCGACTTGAAGAGTACCGCGGCCAGGTTGTGTTATTAAACTTCTGGGCCAGTTGGTGTGGTCCGTGTAGACAAGAGATGCCAATTCTCGATCGAATCCATCAACGTTATGAAGATGCTGGTTTTGCAGTTCTAGGTGTGAATGTAGAGGGCGAAATAGCGCCCGCCCAGAAAATTGTAGATATGACCAATGTTACTTTTCCAATATTGATCGATGAAGGCCAGGCGGTGAGTGAACTATATGAGCTTGAAGCCATGCCAAGTACTCTTGTCATCGATAGAAATGGTGTGGTGCGTTATGTGCATCTAGGTTACAAGGCCGGTGACGAGGCTAAATATATCGAAGTGGTTAAAAGCCTAATTCGCGAATAGCGCGCAGCTTTAAAGGGGATTTCTTATGACATGGACAGCTAGGTTATTCGGGGTGATTAGCATTTGTGTATGCTTTTTAGCAGCTAACACTCAAGCCAACGAAACTCAAGGCACGGGCAAGCTCGACGAAGAAATGGAAGATGTGAAGAAGGCACTCATCGACCTGAAGCGTGATCTGGTTATTCTAGAAGAAGACCTACTATTTCCAGCGAGCTCTCAAGTATCGGTTTTTCTTTCAATGGATGTTGGGGAGTTTTTTGTCCTCGATGCAGTCACCGTGAAGCTTAATGGTAAACAAGTCACACACTACCTTTACACGGAAAAACAAGTAAGTGCACTCATTCGAGGCGGGGTGCAAAAGCTATATGTGGGTAACGTCAAGCAAGGCAACAACCGAGTCACTGCGTTCTTTACTGGTCGCGGTCCTCAAGGCCGTGATTTTAGACGTGCTACCAGCGTGGATTTCGAAAAAGGTTTCGAGCCAACCTTCATAGAACTCGCTATAACGGATGAAACAGCAGACTACCAACCGGAATTTGTCGCCGAAGTAAGTAACTAGGTAGTCGATAAACGATGAAACAGTTTTTCTGCGAACTACTCTTCATTTGTGTGCTGTCCTCCCCGGCTGCGCAACCTGTGGATGAGCTTACCTATCGCACGGTTTTATACGAATACTTCCAAGAGGACTATCAGGCTGCGTTGCTTACAGCGTTGGTGGCAGAAGCGCAACAACGCCAGGGTGACGATAGTATTCGGTTTGATCTTGCCAAAGGCAGTTTTGCCTTCGCTGATGGTATGTATGGGTATGCGAACAATATATTTGAGTCGATAGCTGAGGGCGAGCTTGAACAAATCGACAAACTACGTCTGGCCTTCCACCTTTCGCGAGAGTATCACCGACGTCAATCGTGGCCTGAATTGTCCACTCAGCTTGCGAAAATACAGCTTGGAAAAACATGGCTTGGCCGGGTAAAAGTACATCCAGAAGTAGAATTTATGCGTGCCGAACTGGCCGTGCAACAAGGTCAATTTGAGCAGGCGGAAGCCCTATATGCCAGCATGTCGCTACAAGACCCGCTGCGATCGTACGGTGTGTTTAATATGGGTGTTGCTTATCGTGCGGGTGGCATGTTGTCCGAGGCGCGGAGCACTTTTGAGCAACTTGCGCAAATTCCAGCCTATAGCAACGAAGCCTACGATTTGAGTCAAAGAGCCAAACTGGCACTGGCGCTAATTGCACGTCAACAGAACGACACGCATCAGGCAGAGAGTGTGTTGCAAGCATTGCCTGGTGAAGGGCGCTATCAAGATGTTGCCATGGCAGCCTATGGGGGCCTGGCCATGGACAATCAAGATTATGAACTTGCAGCACGCATTTGGATGACTTTGCAAGATGAAGAATACTGGACCCCCAGTACGGCGACAGCTCGATTGGGTTTTCCACTCAGCCTTGAAAAATTAGCCGCTAGCAGTGGGCGCGCTACAACCGGAATGGCTCTCTTACAGTATAAAGAGGCGGAAGCCAGTTTTGTTACCCGTCTCGGTGATCTTACTCGGTTGTCTAGTGAGGCTAAAGACCCAGCCTGGGTTCATGGGCTACTCCAGGTGTTTGCCCAGGAACAGGGTGATGAAGCGCAAATGCAAGCACTGATGGATAGATGGCGCGAGCAACTTGGACATACTGACTGGTTGGAGTGGTTGGCCACAGATCAAGTTCACCAGGTACTCATACAGTGGCGGACGTTAAATGAAATGCAAGACTGGCTGGGTAATCTGCCTGGCCACCTAGAAGCTCTGCAAGGGGTTGCCCAAGAGCAACGGCGACGCGGAGAAGAAGCAAAGAGATTGCTTGTTGATGAAGGCTTGTTGGAAAAGCGAGAGTTGCTAGTGGTTCAAACTCAGCATATGCAGGACCTCATTGTTGCAGCACAACAAGCACAAATTAAGCGCGCTCTAGATTGGATGTATCCGCCACTGCTCAAGAAAGAAACTTACTAACGGATTTCGATCGTATGCGCGGCTTGTTAGGCCACATGAGTGAGAGCGATCAAGCTAAGTGGTCAGCGAGGATCAATAGGCTGGAAGGTGTGATTTTTTTTAACATCGTTGAGCAACGGTCTGAGAGATTACAGAACTTGAGAAATCAACATGCGCAGCTACGAATGCTGCTGGCAGACCTTGATGAGCGAGTCCGCAGAGTAGAAGTCGCGGAGAGCAATTTTGTTGCAGGCGTTGGTACCGATTTTTATGTCTTTGAAGACCGTGCTGAGAGTATTACAGCGATGGTCTCCTCGGCTAGAGAGTCTCGTGAACTACTCCTCGCAAATGAAATTCGAGGGCGAATGCAACAAGAGATGCAGCAAGTACAACAATATTTGTTAGTGACGCGCATTGCGATTGCGCGCGCGACGGATCAACTGGCACTGGCTGGTGATGTGGGGCGCCGACAATGAAACTGCGCGGTTTAGTATTAGTGGGTTTGGTGTACACGCTCAGTGGCTGTAGCTGGCTGACGTTTGGTCTGATGGGAAATGATGGACCCGAAGAGATAACTGCCAAAGGCCCGACGTTAGGAAAATTGGTGGGTAGTTTGCCGCAACTAAATTTGCCTGCAGCTGCGGAGTACAAACCAGATCGTGCTGAAGTAATGGCAGCCTATAACCGAGTCTATGGCATGTTGCCTTCGATGCAGGAAAACCATGCGGTGGGTAAACGTCTTGCTGATTTGCATATGGATGTCGGCCAAGACGAAGATATTGAAGGTGCTGAAAACCCTTATCAACCTGCGGTGAGCCTCTACGAAACATTGTTAAGCAGTGCCCAGGGCAGCGAAGATCTTGACGCCATTATTTACCAACTCGCCCGTGCCTATGACTTAACTGGTCAGACAGACAAAACGCTCAGTTATCTCGACCGTCTGATCAGTCAACATCCGCACAGTGAATTTGTGCCTGAGGGTCGTTTTCGGCGGGCGGAAATTAGATTCTCAGCGGAACAATATCGCGA
>JAADHW010000094.1 GCA_013151695.1 Gammaproteobacteria bacterium | reverse complement strand
ACAGCATTGGAAAAGGTACCACGAAGGCGAGCCCACTCGGCAACCCGCCAATCAAGTCCGACAGACCAGTTTGACTGCTTACCGACAGTTGAGTAGTCGCCAACTCGATAGGCGGCATCAACTGTGAAATTATCGAAGACCGGTAGGCTAACTTCACCAAAGAATTCGTCTACGTCAAAACGACCGGCTGTGGCAGCAAGCTTGTTTGACGTAGTCACGCCTGATTGAACAGCCGCATCTGGAGTTTCAGAGCCTTTCTCCACACGTCGTTCGAACCCTACAGCGTAACCAATAGCGCCGCCAGGAAGTTCAGGTGCGAAATGCATATCGCCTACAAGGGTTGCACCAAACACCAGTTGTTCAACACGTTGGTCTGTTTGGGTATTAAGCCCCACGTATTCTACTGCGCCAGCACTGATCGTGTTGACACCAAAGGGGTTGAATGGCACACACCCAAAACGACGAGCTTCTTCACTGACACATCGCATGGCGCCGTCAAATACTTCAACATCTAGTGCCAGGGCTGTGCGCTCTGCATTGATGCCGGAATTATTTTGCTGGTTTGCTGTGGTTTGTCCCCAGGAAGCAAACAATTCCAACGCAGTACCGTTGTCGAATGAATAGGTGAGATCGGATTGAATTGCGAAAGTGCGGCGATCAATGCCCGATCCACGTCCTTGGAACTCAACTAATCTACGTGAGCTAGTATTTGCAGCCAACTCGTTAAGGTTGGTCAGACCTGCTGCCAATAAATTGGTCCGCAGTAGCGCGGGCAACAATGGAGAGGTCGCTATGTCGAGACCACCGGTGCCACCTTTAGGGATATCCCAAATATCACTGACTAAATCCAGTGGAAATGGCTCGAAGGTGGTTTGAATTTCTGTTTGGTTGTAGTTAACCATGACCTTCGCTTCGAGTTGATCTGAGATCGAATAGGTCATCCCAGCAGCAGCATATTTACGCTCTGTTGGCGAGGCGAGATCACGGAAGTTTGCTCTGTTGAAACGATCAGAATTAGGTCGGTCAGCTAGCCCGCTGCGAAACGGTGTGCCGTCGCCTTGGAAACCGCCAAAACGCCCACCTGGAGGAAAGCTTGAACCTAACCAATAGTCACCTGGTGCACGATTAGGAAAACCTAATGCATCTAGAGCACCCCGGGTATAATAAGCAAGGTCGGTATCAGAAAAATCGCGTTCCGATGCAGATATGCCTTTGTCGTCTGAATATCCAAACGCTATCCAAGCATTGCCATTGTCAAAATTTGACCCCATGGCGATGTCGATGTCGTAGCGTTCGCGGTTACCTTGTTCCGGCTGATTTGACTGCACCTTAATTTCGATACCTTCAAAGTCTTCCTTCATGATTAGGTTGACCACGCCGGCTACGGCGTCAGATCCGTAGATTGCAGACGTTGCACCAGTTTTGATCTCAATTCGCTCGATCAAGGCGGCAGGTATGGCGTTCATATCAACGGCATAACCGCTGCTGGGTGTGATTCCAGAAACGAAACGCTTGCCATTTACCAAGGTTAACGTACGTTGCGATCCCAAATTCCGCAGGCTGGTGAGTTGTAGCCCGGATGCGGTGGACGCAAATACATTATTTGAGCTATTTGACGCAGCAATACTTTGTGGAATGCGTGAAAGAAATTCACCGACATTCGTTGCACCAACCGCAGATATCTCACCGGCATCAAGTACCGTGAGAGGAGCGGTGGAGGTGAAGGTGTCGCGCGCGATACGAGATCCGGTTACAACAACTTCTTCGATTGTAGCTTCAGCTTCTGCCACGGCTACCTGCGAAAATGACGCAGTAGACAGCAACAGGCCGAGTGCAATCCAAAACAGATTAGTTCTCTGCATAGATATCCCCAACTAAATTGATGTGTGAGTCAATCAAGAAACTTGTGACTCCCCCATTTACCACATATTTTTTAATATGTTTGGTTTTCCGTGCCAAGTAACATTTCGTTACATCTAGCACTAGTGGTCATAAAACGAATTGGGTGTGTACTCCCTCAGTCAAAAATGGAAAAAAAATGAATTTCTTTTTAACCTCTCGATAGAGGGGTTAAAAAACTATACTTTATTATATATATCAGATAGTTAGACGATAGCTTGCCGTGGCGAAACTACCTTCATTCCTCGCAGATCAGCGTAATCTGGTACCCTTTTCATGCAAAGTGAGCGCTGCAGCCCGTGTCGGGCTATCACCTGATTATATTCGGGCATGCACTATAATGCGGCGTTTGGTGAATTAATGTTGGAAGGAGCGAGATGAATATTGTCCGCCTTGTCGGGGCCGAATTAGCCTACGGCGAACAGAAGTTACTTAGTGACGCTTCGTTTGTATTACAAGCGGGAGAGAAAGTAGCCCTAATTGGTCGTAATGGCATCGGTAAGTCTACGTTATTGAAACTGCTACAAGGTGAAGTGGTGCTGGATGATGGCGAACTTTGGGTAGAGCAGGGCTTACGGGTTGCCGCACTCCACCAAAGTGTCCCGGACGTGGTTGATCAGACCATATTCGACATCATTAAACTCGGTATTTATAACATAGAGCCCACAGGTGGCGAGGCAGATGAGGTGGCCGATTGGAATATCGAGCACCGGGTTGAAAAGATCATCGACGTACTAGAACTGCCTGGTGAGAAACTGATGAGTGAGTGCTCTGGTGGTTTGCGAAGACGCGCGATGTTAGGGCAAGCCTTGGTTGGGAATGCAGATCTATTGCTATTAGATGAGCCCACTAACCATTTGGAAATAGCAGCAATAGACAAGCTGCAAGATATGCTCTTAGCCACCACCACGACGGTCATCATGGTTAGCCATGATCGTGCCCTAGTAGATAAGGTGGCGAGTAGAATTGTTGAACTTGATCGAGGAACTTTGATCAGCTATCCAGGTAATTACGCCGAGTACTTGGTGCGCAAGCAGCTTAACGATGAAATCGAAGCGACCGCCAATAAGAAATTTGACCGTAATTTAGCCCAAGAAGAAGTCTGGATTAGACAGGGTATCAAGGCCCGTCGAACTAGAAATGAAGGGCGAGTCAGGCGCTTGCAATCTCTACGGAAGGAGCGCTCTGCCAGAGTGTTGAAGCAAGGGAGTGCGCGTTTGTCCGTGGATGCGCAACACCAGTCAGGAAGCATTGTGG
>JAADHW010000005.1 GCA_013151695.1 Gammaproteobacteria bacterium | reverse complement strand
CCTCCCTCGAGAGGACCAGCTCCACCAGCCTCCTGACAGTCAGAGAGTCGTCAACTATGCAAGGTACATGTAGTTCTCTTGCAATGGTGCCCGCGTGAGATAGAAAGCTGCCTGTCTCGACGATGATGCCTGATGCACGGATGAACAAAGGAGTCCACGCTGGATCGGTGTACGGTGCAACCAGAATTTCCCCTGGTTGTAGGTGCTTGGCTTGTTGCGGAGAGAAAATGACTCTGGCTTTGCCTTCACAGTAGCCCGGGCTTGCGCACTGACCATGTAACATATTCTCGGGTAAGTTGTTGTTAGTGTACGTTGAGGCCTCTATGTTGATGCACTCAACCAACTCGCCACGCGCTCTTCGATGCCATTGGCGACGACGTAATCTTATGGCTGTTTGGGCATCTTCAGACGTTTTGGTGTTGTCAGCAAGGGCTTTGATATCGCTGATGGTGAGAAAAAATATGTCTCCGTTTTGGGTGAGTTTTGCGTTTTCAATCAGTTGGCGTTCTTCATCCAATAATTTTTGTCGAATAGCGGCAAATGCCATGATGTGATAATGCCGGGTATTCTCGCGCAGCGCAGTATAGTGCGCGATCTTGTTACAAAGATGCTCGACAAACTTTCGTTGCCATGGTTTTAGATGGGCGTGTAATTCATCTCGTGCGGCCAAGTAGCTGCCATGGGTTTTATTAATGTTGTCGGCTTGGGCTGGGGTCGCGCGTAACAGCTCTAAGAGTGCTTTTGGTGTTTCGCGCCAGCGCGGTGCGGCAACTTCCATCTCTCTTGGACCTCTATGGCCGAAATTGCTTATGAATTTGTCAAAAGCGATGGTGAATGGGTGGCCGTGGGGAAGGGTGTTGGCTTGTCCCGACAATACGTTTTTGATTTGCTGGGCATCATTGCTGTCGCTGTGGAGAGCTTCGTCGAGATCTTGACTCAAGTGTCGAAGTTCTTCCAACAGTTGCAGCGATTGCATGTCGTAGCGACCGTGATAGGTCTTGCTCAATTGCTTGATAGGGTATTGTGGCGCGAAGCGGGCGACACAGGCGTTGAGAATGCCAATGTACAGAAAGTAGCGTCCTGCAGAAATGTTAAGCACAAACACTTTGTTGCTCATGGGTTCGAAAAAACCGCGCCCCCAGACCAGCCGATGCATGGTTTGCGCGATGCCTAATTTGCGTTGCTGAATAATCTTGTCAACAGTGCGGCGATAGCCCTGCAGTGACTCGGGTGTGCTACGAGCGGCACGTATCCAGTTCGCGCCGTCCATCAGGAATGCTAAGGCGAAGAAGCTTGCAGATTTAAGTAGTTTTGTAATGGATAATTTCAATCGTTTGGGGCGGTGTCGTAGCAACATAAGGTCGGCAATCTCAGTGTCGCTGATGACCCAGGGTGAGAGTGCCGAGATAATGTCTGCATCGATGTAGAAACGACCGTTGTAGAACGCGCCGATGCTGGGAAGCAGGTGGCTAAACAAGTCCTGGGTCAACGGCGTTAAAGGTTCTGTAAAGTTTTCCGCTAGTGGTTTGAACAGTACTAATTTCTTGTCAATGTTGTGGCACTTAGCTTGGCTGGTAATGGGTCTGGACTGAAGTAGGTAGAGTTGCTCGTCAACGTATGACCATTCTATGTCTTGGGGTTGTTCGAATAGGACTTCGAGTTGCTGGGAGATATTTGCGAGCCGTTCGGCTTCCAACGTGCTCAGTACCGCTTGGTGACGTTGTGCGACGGAGACTTCTTGCAGCCGATTGCCGTCCAAATTACTGGGTGACCCAGAGACCTGATATTGCTTGTCACTGATGTTATAGGATATCAGTTCACCCGCCTCACTAACCCGTGCATGGTCAGGCGATACGCGTCCATCCATAAGGGCGGCGCCAAGCCCCCAGGTAGCTTCGATGACACATTCATGGGCCCCGGTTATCGGGTCTCGACTGAACGCTACCCCAGACCGCGTAGCAGGTAACATCTGCTGAACGATGATGGCCATGCGCACGGGTTCGCCAGAGGCAATTTCTGCCCAACCCGCCCTGCGATAGGCCAATGCTGCCTGGGACCACAGCGACATCCAACAATCGACTATGGCTTGGTCTATGCGTTGTGGGGCGACAAAGTAGTAAGTTGAATGCTGTCCGGCAAAACTGGCCAGATTTGAATCTTCTTGGGTAGAAGAGCTACGTACGGCCAATTCTTTAACATCACCTAGATGAGCAATGAGTGCCGCAACTATCTGCGCCATGAATTCGGCGTGTAATCGCGGTACGACAGGCCGTACCAGTGGATCTGTAACCAAACCGAAGTGGCTGGTGAAGGCTTCTACATCAATGACGAAGCCCTTGGGAACGTTAAAGCCAGCACGCATCAGCGCGCCCAAGTGGGCTGCTTTCCCACCGACTCTATCTATGTCAGCGAGGGTCAATTCTGCAAGTGGTTGGATCCAGGGCACTGTTAGGACACTTTGTGGTGCCTACAAGAGTAGCTAACCTGCTGATGTGGGGGAAGTGCTCATTTCCTGGCGTGCATCTTTTTGAGATTTAGGCTTATAGCGCTGCCATAGATGTTTGATTTGATGCGGTAGGGCAAGCATTGCCGGGGTTGTTACCAAGGTTAGCAGCGTTGAGAATGTGAGCCCCGAAACAATGGCTTGTGACAAAGGTACCCAAAACGAAGACAGTTGGCCGCCGTAGCTTATCGTGCGGTTAAGTAGGTCGATGCTTAAATTACTGGCGAGGGGCAGCAAACCAAAAACGGTGGTAATGGTGGTGAGCATGACTGGGCGCAGGCGCTGCGCACCGGTGCGCACTATGAGTTGGATGTAGTCGAGGTTTGGGTGTTCACGCCTAATATGGTTGTAAGTATCAATTAACACGATGTTGTTATTCACCACGATACCTGCCAAGGCGACAATGCCAACCCCAGTTAGAATCGCGCTAAAGGAGTTGTTGGTAATCAGTAAACCTAAGAACACGCCAGCTGTAGACAGTACCACCGCAAATAGAATCAAGAAGCTTTGGTAGAAGCTGTTGAATTGTGTAACGAGCAACACAAACATCAGCAACAGCGACAGGCCGAATGCGCCTAGAACGAATTGCATGGTTTCGGTTTGTTCTTCGTTTGCGCCACGGAATATAATGGTTAAGTCTGGATGCCAAGTTTGTTGATCGATCCAATTCTGCAGTTCTTGAACTTTGTCGTCGGCGAGAACATCTGGCGCAACATTGGCACGAATCTGTTCGATTGGGACACCGTTGATTCTCTGTATGGTGTCAACATTGGCTGTAGGCTCCCTTGTGACAAAATTAGAGATAGGGATCAGGCCCTTGGGGGTTGCGACGCGTAGCTCGTCTAAGGCACTTATGCCACGTGAGTCAGTTGGATATCGAACCCGGATGTCTACGCCATCGTCTGATCTGTCCGGGCGGTATTCGCCTACTTTCACGCCATTGGTGATGAGCTGTACCGCGATTCCGACCTGGCTTACATCGGCGCCATAAATGGCCGCTTGGGCTTTGTCCACCGACAGCTTCCATTCCACACCCGGCAGTGATCGTGTGTCATCGATGTCTCGTAGACCTTCCATCTCATACTTCATGTGCTCAACCACGCGCGTGACGGCAGGTTCGAGCAAAGCTTTGTTGTGGGATGAAAACTGTAGGAACAAGGCCTTTCCGGTAGATGGACCATTCTCTATTTTTTCGATTTCGACAGTAACGCCTGCAAAGTTGCTGGTCTTCTGGCGAATTTCTTCGAGAATCTCCGTGCCGGATTTGGTTAGCAGGTTTTCATCATGTAGCTCCAGAAACATCTGACCAATTCGGTCCATAGAGCCAGAACGTGATGGTCTTCCTGTTAGTAAGGTGGTCGTGTTGAGGCTGCTAATGCCACCTACTTCTAGTATTTCATCTTCTACTTCCTTAACCAGTTCGTTGACTTCTTCAACGCTTAAGTTACCGCGAGCGCGAATGCTAATGTTGGCGTATTTTGGTTCTGAGTCAGAAAAAAAGATCACGCCTTTACCGTACTGGCCATATGCCCAAAAGGTGGAAATCACAACCGCTAAAGCCAGTGCTAAGGTCACCACTGCGTAGCGGCTTGCGACGGATAACAGCCTTGCATACCAACCCGTGAGAGACTTCATAGTGGTAGGGTCACCCTCTTCAAGCTGCTTCAGCGTTACTTGGGCTTTTTTATCGCGAGTACCCGCCTTGCCAAACAAAGACCCCAACACCGGACCAAATACCAAGGCGTAAAGTAGTGAGCCGCTCAAAACAGTGAATACAGTTACGGGTAAGTAGCGCATGAACTTGCCAGAAATACCGGGCCAGAACATCAATGGTAAAAATGCTGCTAGGGTGGTTGCCGTAGATGCCACCACTGGCCAAAACATGCGCCTTGCAGCTAAGGTATAGGCGGGCCGGGCAGAGTAACCCTCCGTCATTTTTCGATCGGCATACTCGGTCACCACTATGGCGCCGTCGATGAGCATACCGAGGCCTAACAACATGCCGAACATGACCATAAAGTTAAAGGTGTAGCCGAGCAGATAGATAAAAATCAGTGCGAACAGAAAAGACACCGGAATACTCAAACCAACAATAACGCCGCTCCGGAAACCCATTGCTGCCACCACAACGATCATAACCAGACCCAGGGCAGTGAAAATATTACCTTGAAGCTCGGTAACCTGGCTTTGTGCAAAGGGTGCTTGGTCGGTGGTGTAGAACACATCGACTCGGCCTGGTAAACGAGGCCGATACTCGTCCACTTTTGCCTTCGTTGCGGCAATTGTGCTGAGAATGTTGGCGTCAGCACGTTTGACGATTTGCAGAGAAATCGTATGGCGTCCATTTACCCGCGCATAGTTTGTTCTGTCTTTGAATGTTCTACGAACCGTGGCGACATCACCTAGCGTAACCACAGTATCACCCTCGGTACGAACCGGAAGCTGAAATACGTCGGACGCTTGTTCTATGATGCTGGGAATCTTTACTGCAAAGCGGCCTTCGCCTGTATCTAAGCTGCCCGCTGGAATGAGGCGATTGTTTCGTACGATGGTGTTGATCAGCTGTTCAGAAGAGATCTCATATGCTTCGAGCTGATTGGGGTCGATGATGGCTTCTAGGAGCTCCTCGCGATGACCGAACATATCTGCGTCTAGTACGTCGGGAATGGTTTCAATTACTTCACGCAGATCCAATGCAATGTTATAGAGCATACGCTCAGGCACGTCGCCGACGATGTTGATCTGCAAAATTGGAAAGTCTTCGATACTGGCTTCTTGAACAATGGGTTCTTCCGCGGTGGACGGGAATTCGGCCTTAGCTCGATCCACCGCTTCTCGAGTATCGATGAGCGCCTTATTTAGATCGTGGTCGGCGTCGAATTCCACCATCAAGGTGGCAGCACCTTCTGAGGCGAAGGAGGTCATTTCTTCGATGCCTTCAACGTTACGCATCTCTATTTCTAAAGGCAGTACCAGCAACCGTTCGGCATCTTCCGGTGCAATACCTTCATGGACCACGGTAATGATAAAGAACGGGATGTCAATGTCGGGCTCGTTTGCTACGGGTATTACCGAGCGGGCGATGAGTCCGGCTAGAACGACCATAAACATAATGAGCATGGTGGTACGAGAGCGCGCAATGGCGGCATCGATGAAGGCGTACATTGTGTTTTAGCCTATGGTATTGAGCTGCCAGGCGGTATAGCGGCTACTTTGGATACACTTGAGGAGGACATTTGCGCGCCGGCATCAAGGGGCTGCGCTGCTGGACCTGGTTTCGGGAGAGCAGGTTTGGCAATCTTGTTTTCAAACACAGGATCTACACGCTCGCCAGCAGTGACTAACTCTTGTCCTACTACGATAATTCTGGCTAGATTGGGCAAACCTGATACCCATACACCTTCTTCTGCGTCGGCAAGAATCTCAATGTTGTGGAACTCAACGACATTGTTGGCATCAATAATACGTACGCCGATAGCGCCTTTGTCGTCTAAAGCAAATAATGCAGGACTGACTCTTTGTGCCATGACGTTCTCCACCGGAATGTCTATTTCAGTGGTGATGCCAGAACGCAATGTGTAGTTGGGGTTTGGTAGTTGAATTTCAATTGGATAAGTACGTGTTGCTCGATCGCTGGTTTGTCCGATAAAGGTCAATGGACCTGTAACCCTGTTGCCGTTACTGAGCACACCGGAAGCCGTTTGGGTAAGAGAAAGTGCAACCACATCGCGTTCAGAAACCCGGCCTACCAGTAACATCGGGTCCATATCGACAATGGTTGCGCAACTGCTTCCTGGTGTCACGTAGTCGCCTATTTCTTGGTGTACGTCTTCCACGATGCCAGCAAAGGGTGCGCGAACTTGGAGTTTTTGCAGATCTAGTTGCCGACGAGCGAGGTTCGCGTGAGCAGTAGCCAATCTTGCTTTGGCTCCGGCAATGGCAGTTTCTGAGTTAAAGCCTTTTTGTTTCAGACGCAATGCGCCTTGATATTCGATCCGGGACTGATTAACTGAGGCTTGCGCTTCAACCAATGATACTTGCCGATCTTCCAAGGAAATTGCACAGAGAATGTCATTCTTAGCTACCTGCATACCACGTTCAACCGGGCGATTGACAATTTTTCCTGAGAGTTCTGCTTTGACCGCCACTGTACGTTTGTTGACTGTTTTACCACGCACTTTGATGATGCGTTGACGTTCCGCAGCTTTGCTAACAACCACGCGAACGCGGGTAGGTGCTGCGTCTTCCTGCACTCTGGCTTGCTCTCGGTTTTGATCGGCTAGGGAGGTCATGGCGTTGGTATCATCGGAATTACTCTGGCCAGACCATAGCCACAATGCCAAAACTAGGGCGATAACAATCGCAGTAATATAGGTTGTTCGCATACGAATTCCGAAAATTTTAACGAGATTGCCCGAGTTGGCCACCCCGTTCGGCAGTGTGCTACTAAAGGTAACATAAAACCGATATTAAGCAATCTTTAGGATGTCTTGCTCAGGCTCGCAAATTGTCTCAAATTCAATCGGAATGGAAGTGCTGGGAGTTCACATATGGACTCAAAGAGCCCATATGTGAGAGGTTGTGCGTATTTCGCCTTGTGCTGAGTAGCAGGTTAGGCAGCAGCACTTGGCCGAGACGCAACGCGGTCAAACCAAGGTTTGATGTTACTCAAAGATTCGTCGAAGGGCTGGCCTACTTGGTTGCCAAAATTCAACATACAAAACAACAATACGTCGGCCAAAGTGAGCTTATCTCCAGCAACAAATTGACGCCCATCGTTCATTTGTTCGTTCAACCAGCTCAATTTATCGCGCGCAATACTTTTAAGCCCTTCGGCTGCCTCTGGGATGGTGATCATGCGCTCTTTGAATAAAGGCAAACCTTCGCTGTATCGAAAACCGTTAGCCAACGGTTCACAAATGTTTAAATCTACTCGCCGAGTCCACATTCGTGTTTTGGCACGCTCTTCAGCGGTTTCACCTATCAGTGAAGTACCGCTACCCACTTCGTCTAAGTACTCGCAAATAGCTGTGATTTCGGCGACTAGACTACCATCTTCCAACTCCAGACAGGGTAACTGGCCTGTGGGGTTCAATTTAAGGTAATCGTCCTGGCGATTGATCCCGCTCATGATGTCGATGTCTTCGTGAGGAATGTCTAAGCCTTTTTCGGCGGCAAACATTCGCACGACGTGGGGGTTCGGACCTATTGAGTTGTATAGTTTCATACATGTGCTCCTTGTCTTAGCCGGCTGAAATTCAGCCATGAGCTAAATTAATGTCTAAGTAGTGCCAACAAATATCGCTTCAGCATCAGTGAATGGGATAGTGCCTGGGATGCAGTGCTATTACCACTCGCCGGTATTTTCCATGCTTAGCCAGGGTTCTGCAGGTTCAAGTGCGTCACCCGCCTGCAAAAGTTCGACTGAAACACCATCTGGTGATCGCACAAATGCCATGCGCCCATCTCGAGGTGGCCGATTGATAGTGACGCCGTTGTCTGCAAGTTTTTGACAGGCTTGGTAAATGTCTTCAACTTGGTAAGCGAGATGGCCAAAGTTTCGTCCGCCTGCCAGTGGTTCTGGATCCCAGTTGTAGGTGAGTTCAACCTGCGCTTGGGAATCGCCGGGCGCGGCTAAGAAAATCAACGAGAAACGACCGGCTTTACTGTCATAACGATTGAGTTCTTGCAGACCTAGGGCGTTACAATAGAATTTCAGCGATGCATCAACGTCGTTGATGCGAACCATGGTGTGTAGATATTTCATACAACCTCTTGATTTAGTGTTACCACTTATCTATTTGCGAGACTTTAGATCATGTGATGTTTCGCAGTTGAGTAAAGTGCACGCAAAAAAAACCCTGCAATAAATTGCAGGGTACCATTTGGCCTCAAAAAACTCATTGGAGAGTTGGGGTCATTTCAAGGTCTTATAATAAGAGGCAATTCTGCATATTCCACTGAGCCAATATGGAGGTAAAATGGAACATCGAACATCGATCAACAGGTCCGGCCATGTTATCCCCGCCAGGTCAGCAAAGAAGGAAGCATAAATGACAAAAAGCATTGCTTTAATTTTAATATCGATCTGTCTAACCGGGTGCATAGTCAACCCGGTGACGGGAGAAAGAGAGTTGGGCTTAGTCAGTTCCCAGCAGGAAATTGCCATCGGACAAGCGCAATATGCCCCCGCCCAACAGATGCAAGGTGGGGCATATAAGACAGATGCGGCGCTATCGGCATACATATCACGTATAGGAAACAAGCTGGCGCAATCCAGCGGCGTAGATTTGCCCTACGAGTTTGTGGTACTGAATAATTCGGTACCCAATGCATGGGCTTTGCCGGGTGGGAAGATCGCGATTAACCGCGGGCTTCTCCAAGCTTTACGCAACGAAGGGGAAGTAGCGGCAGTATTAGGGCATGAAATCGCCCATGCGGCGGCTCGACACGGCGCAAAGCGCGTCGAGCGGGGTTATATTACACAAGGTGCGGTATTACTGGCTGCTATCGGCAGTAGTGGTAGTGACTATGCGCCTTATGTTGTTGGCGCTGCACAACTTGGCGCAACACTCCTCAACCAGAAGTATTCTCGCAATGCCGAGCGCCAGGCAGACTTCTACGGTACTGGCTTTATGGCCAAAGCCGGATATGACCCCTATGCAGCAATCACCTTACAAGAAACATTTGCACGCTTGTCAGGCGAAGGTAATAGCAGTTGGCTGCAAGGGTTGTTTGCGTCTCATCCTGCTTCAATGGAACGCGTCGCAAATAACAAAATGCTGGTTAAGCAATTGCGCCGTGAAGGTTTTACGTCTGGTATTTATGGTCAGGCTGAATTTGAAGCGGCGATGTCCGAACTCATGTCTGCGCAACCGGCATATGATGCTTTTGATGAAGCCATGTCCTTATATGCCGACGATGAGCTAGAGGCGGCTGCCGGAGAGATTGCGAAAGCGATTCGACTTTATGGTCGTGAATCTCAGTTTCATGGTTTGCGGGGGTCTATACGTAACAAGCAAGCAAGATGGGCTGATGCCATTACTAACTTTGATCGAGCCATCGATCGGGACAGTGGCTACTTCGCCTTTTATTTGAGCCGGGGTTTGGCTTATGCGCAACTCGAGGAGCCGACCAACGCTAAACAGAACTTAGATCATTCAATACGCTTGTTACCTACGGCAACTGCTTACCAAGCCTTGGGTAAGATAGCCGAAGCCCGGGGTGATGTGAGTGCGGCAAAAGTCTATTACCAGCAAGCCAGCCAAGGACAAAACAATGCAAGTACTGCGGCGCGTTCTAGCCTGGTGCGTTTAGAAGTAGCAGATCAGCCAGCGAAATATATTACCGCCCGCATTCGATTGAATGAGCATAAGGAGTATGTGGTTGAGGTGACAAATCGTACGGCTGTTGCATTAAAAAACATTGTTGTGCGAGTGGAACTCAAAATGGCATCGGTAACCAAGACGAGTAGTGTGCGCATAACAAAACTAAAAGCAAAATCTTCCTATGTGGGTAAGCTTAAAGTTGATGGAGTAGTTAGTGGGGGCAGGGCGTATGCGGTATCTGCTCAATTTCTAGGTGGTTGATCGGTATCGTCATTATTCACAATGGAAGCCCAAATTTCACCCTTACTGTCTTTGTGGTACGGAATTTGATGCAGCTTTAAATATTGCTCCAAGCTTTGTGCGGCCAAAGCGTGTTGAGACAGATCAAAGTGTTCTCTTAATTCACTGCTGTTAAGAATGATCGCTCGCTGTCGTCTTCGGCTTCGCCGTCTATGTAGTGGTCGCAACAATTTCATACTGTATGTGTATACAGTAGTTAGCGGCTCATGGCTACTTGCCGGTGGTTTGTACAGACATCATCAACGCTGAACCCAACCGCCTGAAAAGGGGATGGCTTGGCCAACGAAGAAGTCACTTTCTTGTGACGCTAAGAACAATGCGAACTGAGCATCTTCTTCAGCTGTTGCCAGGCGACCTAATGGCACTTGGCGTTTCAGGGATGCTTGGAAAGACTCGCGTTGTCGCAACTTTTCTGGATAGTACACCGGGTTCTCAACGTAGTTTTGTGCGATGAGGTTGACTTGAATATTGTTGGCTGCCACCTCTACCCCAAGAGATTGAACATAACCCACCTGTGCGGCCCTAGCCGCACTATAAGCGGTGACGGTTTTGAGGCCGCGCAGGGCCGTGGCACTGCCATAAACGACAATCTTTCCAGCCTGGCGCTCGATCATTTGAGGCAGTATCGCGCGACACAATCGGTGTAACGGATGCACCATGACGTCGAAGGTATTCGCCCAAGCATCATCAGGCAGATCTACTGCATGTATACCTGAATAGTTTTGTGATGCGAGGTTAGCAATTAAGATATCTATCCTGCCTGCATGTTGCACCACGCGTTCGCAGGCTCCTGGTTTAGTTAAGTCTGTGCTGTCACAAACTACTTCAGCACCTTCCTCGCGGAAAAGTTTGCTGGTGGCGGGGCCCATGTAGTCATCGGCCTGGGTAAGCAGTACACGCTTGCCATCTAAACGCTGATTCATCTGTTTCTCCGTGCTTGTCACTATGGGATAGATTATTGCAAGCTGTTGGATAGATAATGACAAAAATGATAGTTGTCTGCCAAACCAGCACGATACATTCCTGTGAGGAATTTATTCTATGCATAGTTTCCTTTTGGTTGAACGTTGGCCGGCCGCTATAATGCTCCGCCATTTATTCAACCAGGTGCTAAAGCAATGACCCATAGCCGCATACAGCACGGCTCGCTGCAAGTTGCAGTTGAGCTTGACGAACTTATCAGCAATAGGATCTTACCTGGCACCGGTGTGACCGTGGAGAAATTTTGGAGTGGCTTTGAATCGTGCCTTGTTGAATTAGGTCCGGTGAATAAAGCGCTGTTGAAGAAGCGAGATGAGATGCAGCAGAAAATTGATGCCTATCATCAACAACGTAAAGGCCAAGCGCATGATGCCGAGGGCTACAAGCGTTTCTTAGGCGAGATTGGCTATTTACTCGCGCCGCCCGCGCCGTTTCAGATTGAGACTGAAAACGTTGATGAAGAACTCGCAACGATAGCGGGCCCGCAATTGGTGGTGCCGGTGATGAATGCACGATTTGCACTAAACGCAGCAAATGCACGTTGGGGTAGTTTGTACGATGCCCTTTATGGAACCGATGTGTTACCGCAAGAGCCGGGTCGTGAAAAAGGCAGCACATACAACCCGGCTCGCGGTGAACTTGTGGTTGCGAAAGCAACTCAATATCTCGATGACACTGTGCCTTTAGAAAACGCCAGCCATGCCGATGTTATGGCTTACGAGTTGATTGTGGGTGACAGTGGTACTCGTGTGTTACGCGCAATTCTTAGCCATGGTGAAAATACCGGGCTGGTCCAGCCTGAGCAATTGGTGGGATTTATCAACGAGCAAGATCCCAGCTCGATATTGCTTAAGAACCATAACTTGCACATCGAGATTCAAATAGATCGTAACGATCCTGTGGGTGCGGTGCACGCAGCTGGTGTCAAAGACGTCGCTTTAGAATCTGCAATCACCACAATTCAAGATTGTGAAGATTCGGTAGCAGCGGTAGATGCCCAAGACAAGTGCGTAGTCTACGGCAACTGGTGTGGTCTTATGAAAGGCGACTTAGAAGAACACATCGAGAAAGGTGAGCGCAGCATCGTTCGAAGGTTAAATCCTGATCGTGCGTACACAGACATACGTGGTGGAAAGCTAACCTTACACGGCCGCAGCGTAATGTTGGTTCGCAATGTTGGGCATCTTATGACCACCGATGCAATCTTGGATGCTCAGGGTGAAGAAGTCCCCGAGGGTTTTATGGACGGTTTTGTAACCTCTTTGGCTGCCATGCATGACTTAAACGGCAACAGTCGCGTTAAAAATTCTCGTGCCGGCAGCGTCTATATCGTGAAACCGAAAATGCATGGGCCACAGGAGGTAGCTTTAGCGGTTGCTTTGTTTGAGCGTATCGAGCAGACGTTGGGTTTAGCCAACAACACGCTAAAAATTGGTGTCATGGATGAAGAGCGGCGAACCTCGGTTAATCTCAGAAATTGTGTTGAGCAGGCAAGGCATCGCATTGTGTTTATTAACACCGGCTTTTTAGATCGCACCGGTGACGAAATTCACACCAGTATGCAAGCTGGTGCGGTATTGCGAAAAGAAGTCATCAAAGCTCAGCCATGGATACTGGCTTATGAAGACTCAAATGTAGATGTTGGCTTAGAGACAGGTTTTTGTGGTCGCGCACAAATAGGTAAAGGCATGTGGCCAAAACCTGACGAAATGGCTGAGATGTTGGTGGCCAAGCTTGGTCATCCCAAAGCCGGTGCGAACACCGCGTGGGTACCGTCGCCCACGGCAGCGACATTACATGTCATGCACTATCACCAGATTAATGTATTGAGTGTACAAAACGAACTTGCGCAACGCTCACCAGCCAGCGTCGACGAGATTCTTCGCATCCCCTTGCTTGCTGGTGAAAACCTTTCAGCCCAAGAGGTCCAAGCCGAACTCGACAATAATGCCCAGGGTATTTTAGGGTATGTGGTACGTTGGATCGATCAGGGCGTAGGTTGCTCCAAAGTTCCTGATATCAACGATGTAGGTTTGATGGAAGATCGAGCGACGCTGAGAATTTCTAGCCAACACATTGCAAACTGGCTGCATCATGGCATCTGTTCCCAGGCGCAAGTGACGCAAACTCTGCAACGCATGGCAGCAGTGGTTGATGAGCAGAATTCCGCAGATACTTTGTATCGAAACATGGCGCCAAACTTTGATGACAGCGTTGCGTTTCAAGCCGCTTGTGATTTGGTATTCAAAGGTATAGACCAACCTAACGGATATACTGAGCCAGTATTGCATCGTCGACGTCGAGAGGCGAAAGCTAAATACGCGAGTTGATATCAGCCATAGGATTGGTTTGCCTCAATGCTCATGGGGACGCTCTACTCCCTTGGGTATCCGGATTCGCTCAATAAGCTCGATAACATCGTCAGGAACAGGTGCGCTGAGGCGCGAAACAACGGCGGCGACCGCGAAATTAACCATCGCGCCAATCATGCCGATACCTTCCGGTGAAATACCAAACCACCAATGTGCTGCGTTGTCCAGTTCGGGGGCCATCGCCTTGAAATAGACGATATAGCCGAGGGTAAAGGTCAGCCCAGCGAGCATGCCCATGACTGCACCGAGGCTGTTTGTGCGCTTGCTAAATATGCCCAACAATATGGCCGGAAACAGTGATGCAGCGGCGAGCCCAAATGCAAACGCCACCACTTGGGCGACGAAGCCAAAGGGAAATACACCAAAGTATCCGGCGATGACGATGGCCACAGCGGCACTGATACGGGCATATAGAAGCTCTCGTTTGTCGCTGAGCCCTCGAGAAAAGGTCTTTTTAATTAAGTCATGGGCCACAGAAGCAGAAATGACCAGTAGTAGTCCTGCTGCTGTGGATAATGCTGCGGCTAGGCCACCTGCGGCCACCAAGGCGATAACCCAGTTTGGTAGTGCGGCGATCTCCGGGTTTGCCAACACCATAATATCGCGATCTACATAAACTTCGTTGAGGTTGTCGTTTGATGGATTGACGACAATTCGCGAGCCGTCTTGGTGGCGCTGATCATTAAATTCAGGTTTGCCTTGAAAAGCAGCGCCTGGGTGATACTGAATTTTTCCGTCGCCGTTTTTGTCTTGCCAGGCGATTAGACCAATATCTTCCCAGCTTTTAAACCAATCAGCGACATCAGTGTAGGCGGTGTTGTGTACGGTTTCGACAAAGTTGAGACGCGCAAAGGCACCAACTGCAGGTGCGGTGGTGTAAAGTAGTGCGATAAAGAACAGCGCGTAGCCTGCCGATCGACGTGCATCTGATACCTTAGGCACAGTGAAAAAGCGTACGATGACATGCGGCAGACCAGCGGTTCCAATCATCAAAGCCATAGTGATAGCAAAAACGTCGATGGTGCTTTTCGAACCGTCTGTGTACGGGGTGAAACCAAGCTCTACCAGTGTTTGATCTAATTTTTCCAACACTGAGCGCCCTGACCCATCCAAAACTTCCGCCCCCAAACCTAGCTGAGGTATGGGAATGCCTGTGACTAGAATGGATATGAAAATTGCTGGCACGAGGTAGGCAAATATGAGCACGCAGTATTGGGCCACTTGGGTGTAGGTAATGCCTTTCATCCCACCCAGAACAGCATACATAAACACTACCGCCATACCCACAACGACCCCGTATGTGATGGGTATATCTAAAAATTGCGAAAAGACGATGCCGACGCCGCGCATCTGCCCGGCAATATAAGTAAATGAAATAGCGATTAGACACACAACGGCGACTAACCTCGCGGCAGATGAGTAATATCGAGTGCCAATAAAGTCGGGTACGGTGAACTCGCCGAATTTACGCAAATAAGGCGCCAACAACAGAGCAAGTATCACGTATCCACCGGTCCAACCCATGAGGTAGACGGAACCGTCGTGGCCCATAAAGGCGATGATGCCAGCCATTGAGATGAATGATGCCGCACTCATCCAGTCGGCGGCTGTAGCCATGCCATTGGCAATAGGGTGCACACCACCACCAGCCACATAAAACTCATTGGTTGAATCCGCTCTAGACCAAATGGCAATGCCGATATAGAGACTGAAGGTTACGAAAACAAATATGTAGGTGAGCGTTTGAGCATCCATTACGCATCGTCCTCGTCGGACACGCCGTACTTACGATCAATACGCTTCATGGTCACGGTGTAGATCACGATCAACACAACAAAGACATATATGCTGCCTTGTTGAGCCCACCAAAAGCCCAGTTTGAAACCAAAAAAGCTAAACTGATTCATCCAGTCGACTAATAGGATGCCGAAGCCGAAAGAAACGGTAAACCATATGGCTAACAAGCAAAGCATCAGCTTGATATTGGCACGCCAGTATGCCTTGTGATCGTTATTCGTGTTTATTGTACTAGTCCCCAAACCTCACCATGTCTGGTGCTACCCTACCTAACCTAGACAATTCACGCCAGCCGACGCAACTGGTGTAATCTTGGTAAAAACACAAAATGAGGTTCGAATTGAGTAAGCCAATGCAGCCGATAAAGCCAGCAGCCACCATCATAGTTGTGCGACAAGCCACTGAAAGCTACGAGATATTTATGTTGAAGCGAACCAGTAAGGCCAGCTTTGCGGGCGGGATGTATGTTTTTCCAGGCGGGCGAGTAGATGGGGATGATCATTTACATAAATATGATGCATATCGATTCGGTCCAACCAAAGCACAAGATCGTCAAGTTTCTGCTCTTGGCTTCGAGTGGCGTGGTTATTGGGTTGCAGCCATTCGAGAAACATTTGAGGAGGCGGGGTTATTGCTGGCTTACAAAGATGAGCAGATAATTTCATTCGACAGTGACCAAGTACGTCAGCGTTATGCCGCTTATCGTGATCCTCTACACGCCGGAGAGCTGTCGCTGTTAGACATTTGTCAGCGTGAAGGGCTTAAGCTGGCCGTCGATCAAGTGCATTTTTATAATCGTTTTGTCACACCTCTAGGTCGCCCGCGCCGCTTTGATACGCGTTTTTTTATCGCCGCGGCTCCAGAAAGCCAGGTTGGTAAACATGATGCGAAGGAAACAGTAGAGAGCATATGGATTACCCCCCAACAGGCGCTGCAGAACAATAAAGACGGCGAGTTTGAATTGATGAATGTCACGCGCATTCAGCTTGAGTGGTTAGCCCAACATACGGATAAGCAAGCGGTATTAGCCATGGCTTTGGGTCAGACGGAGTTTCCCGTTCGTCGGCCGGTTCTCCCCACCTAAGCCGGTTGTGCTTTCCCCATCAGCTTGGCTACTTAAGCGGTTTCGCGCGTCTAGTTGATTATCCTCGTTGGGCTTCTTGCCTTCGTGTTTAATTGTTACAGTATCGCAATCGCCGATATTTAGGTTAGCCAATCCATGGCATCTTGGCGCGTTAGCCACTCATTTTTGTGTTTTGTCGCAGGCCTCTGCTTGTCAAGCAGTGTGCAAGCGATTGTGAGCTTTGCTGAGCTTGAATTAAAGTCGTATGAAGAGTTGGAGGTTATGCTGGATGACGCCCCGTTGGCGGACCATGGGCGAATAAAGATTGCTATGGCCAGGTGGGCGATAGAGAGTGATCCTGTTCATTCGGTTCAGCTTTTAGAACAAGGGGGTGATTTGCTGGCACTCGATGATGTTGTTGGGGAAGTGGTTGGCAATTCGTATACCTGTTTTGTGCAGACCATTCGCTCCGAATTTGAGCAAGCCACAGCAAATTGTAAGGCGGCCGTTTATAGTGCCGAAGAAACTCGTGATATTTGGGCGCTGCTCAAAGCCCACAATGCTCAAGCTATACTTTGGTATCAACAAGGTGAGCTCGCCAAAGCTTCTTCGTCAGGTTTTTATGCCATTCGAGCATCACTTCAAACGGGTGTTGCTGAAGTTGTAGCGAAGCAGTACAACAATATGGCTCTATACGCGAGGGCGCAGGGTTTGTATCAGAACGCCATTGGGTACTATACCCAGGCACTGGAGTTACTTGCAAATTCTGAAAAAAATGACAGCAATCTATTAATCTCCTTCAACTTAGGTGTGAGCTATGCGGACCTAGATCAGCATGAACACGCCAGAGATTTCTATTTGCAGACTCTAGAGTGGGCACAAGACAACGGTCGATATCTGCGCGAACTACAAGCGCTGATCTATTTGGCCCGATCGGACAATGCTTTGGGTCGATATGCTGTTGCCGAAAAAAGTATGCGCAAGGTTTTGTCAGATCCAAATTTCACCCACTTTCCGAGTTATCGGGCATTTACTTATGCCATGTTGGGTGAGTCGTTATTCGGGCAGGGGCGAATTGAGGAAGCGTTAGTTGCTTATCGCGAAGGTTTAGATCTTGTGCAGGCTGAACAAGCCAATTTTGAGCAACGGCATCTTGATATTGGTTATGCTAAAGCGTTATCTGCCAATGCACAAAATACTCAGGCGATTCAACACCTCACCGTCGCCATTGATAAATTGCGCGCGGAAAATTCTCGACTAATGTTGGTGGATGCACTGCTGCTGCTGGCCCAATTGCAAGAAGCAAAGGGCGACTACGCAGCAAGTTTAGAAGCCTACAAAGAATACGATAGTGTTGCTAAAGAGCTACAACAAAGTGCCTTCGATCATCAGTTGGCTTTGGCCCGCGCGCAATTTGAAGTTGATCAACAGGAACGCGTGTTGGTTGAACTTGATCGAGATCGTATTGTACGCAACGGGCTGATTATGCTGGTCATCGGGCTCGCGTTGATTGCCTATTTATTTGTCACCCGCCGCAGGCAGCAACAACGAGTTGAAGCGCGCAATCTACAAGCCAAAGAGTTAGAAATGTTGGTCGATGAACGCACCAGAGAACTGCAGAGCCAAATCATTCAAGCCGAGAACGCGCAAGCCGCGCGGCGAATGTTGGAGCGGCAGCTGGCTGAGGCAGAAAAGCTACGGGTTTTAGGTCAGTTAACCGGCGGGGTTGCACACGATTTTAATAACCTACTCACGGTGATTATTGGTGCGGCGGAACTTTTAAAAGACAATCCTGATGTTGAATCTGGTGGGCTTGGGTTGCTTGATCACATCCTCACAGCCGCGGGTTCTGGAGCCGATATTACACGCGCGCTCATGACCTACGCCCGCAAACAACCACTTCAGCTTGAAACAGTTGATCTGAAGCAGCTTCTTCAGGCTAGAATACCGCTTATCGACCGCACTTTAGGCGCGTTAGTGAATGTTGATTTACAGTTGACGCAAGTTGCCGACATCAAGGTTATTTTGGATCCGGCACAATTGACCTCCGCGCTGTTAAATCTGTGTCTGAATGCCAGAGATGCGCAGAATAATCAAGGCGAAATTCTGGTTAGTTTAAGTATTAGGGAAGATAAATGGGCGGTTATTTTGGTCAAAGATCATGGTGTAGGCATGACGCGCGAGCAATTGTCGAGGGCTGTAGAACCTTTTTATAGTACTAAACATGATGTTCAAGGCAGCGGTTTAGGTTTAAGTATGGTTTATGGGTTTAGTAAACAATTAGGTGGTGACTTGGAAATAGAATCAGATCCAGGTGAAGGGACTAACGTGCAGATTGTGTTGCCGTTGGCCAGCAATAGCGTGCGAGTGAGCAGCGAAGAAAAAATTGGTGCGCTGTAATGGTGGATATTGTTCACAACGAATCGGATATTCGCGCGTTTGAATTTGATCGAGATCTGTCTGCGGTAAAGCGGATCTGGCGAGAAGTTGGATGGGTTGATAAAGATAACGAGAAAGAACTTGATGGCTTTTTCGGCTGTGGCAACACCTTGCTGGCCACACTTAACGGGGAAGCAGAATGTACTGTGCATGTTAGTGAAGGAAAAATGTACTTTGGCTCTTTGGAATTACCTTTATGCGCGGTCACCGCGGTAACCACCAGCCGCATCGCTAGAGGCCATGCCTTTGCCCAAAGGTTGACTGCGCGACAGCTTGCCTGGGGATTTGAACAGGGTGCAAAGGTGTCTGCCTTGGGTATGTTTGATCAAGGGTTTTATGACAAGTTGGGGTTCGGAACTGGTGCCTACGACCATGAATTTACTTTTGATCCTGCAACTTTGCTGGTAGATCACTCAGTGCCGACTCCAAGCCGTCTATCACTTGACGATTCGATGGCTATGCATGCAGCCCTTTGCAACCGTAATAAGGTGAACGGGTCGGTGAGTTTGAGTTCGGCTCAATTATTCAGGGCAGATCTTGGTTTCGAGTCGAAAGGTTTTGGCTTGGGTTATTATCACGGTGCAACTCTCAGTCATTTCATGTGGTTAATTCCGCAAGGCGAGAGGGGCCCCTATCGAGTGGCCTTTTGTGCTTATCAAAATACCGATCAACTGATGGAGCTGTTTGGCTTGTTGAAAAGTTTAGCCGATCAAGTCTATTCAGTGACTATGATTGAGCCCGCTGAAATTCAATTACAGAGCATATTGTCCAGACCTATTCGTAATGCCGAACTTACTCGGCGCAGTAAGCACGCAGCTCAAAATAGAGCCATTGCTTGGTGGCAAGCAAGGATATTGGATGTCGCCGCTTGCATAGCCAGTGTCCAAACGAAACAGCGAACCGTTTTTCAACTCAATGTCACAGACCCGTTAGGGAAGTTGTTAGACATTGATAGCGCTAGCAGTTGGCGAGGGGTTGCAGGTTCTTATATCGTTGAGCTAGATGAACAGAGTGGGGCGGAAATGGGAGAGAATAGTAACTTGCCTACGTTAACCTGCTCGGTAAATGCTTTGAGCCGTTTGTTAATGTGTGTCAATAACGCAACAAGTCTCGCTGTGACAGACGATTTTGTGGCCTCACAAGAACTATTGGTGTCTCTGGACGTTGCCATTCAAGGAGCTATGCCTAAGCTAGGATGGGATTTTTGAACGATGTAAGTTTGGCTAATGTTGGCTGGAAACCAGTTTTTCAGCAGCAGTTGGCACTATTTCCAGACCATCTAGCGGTTGCCCGGGTTGTTGCGGTTCAACGCACCGGCCTTTCCATAGCGCCTAGTGTTGGTAGTTTCACTGAAGTGGTATTGGGTGGTAAGTGGTTTGTTATGGAAATAGAAGCACGCGCCACTGTTGGGGATTGGGTGCTGGTAGATCCGCAAACGGGCGCTTTAGAACATGTGCTAGAACGACTTAGTTTGATTAAGCGTATGAGCGCAGGAACCGCGGGTGAAATTCAACTTATTGCGGCCAATATTGACACCGCTTTCATCGTCACGTCTTGTAATAGTGATTTTAGTTTGTCTCGCCTAGAGAGATACTTAGCTGCCATCGTTGAAGCAGATATCTTTCCAGTAGTTGTGCTGACCAAAAAAGACTTAACCGACGATGCCGATTTTTATGTTGAACAAGTGCGCAGCCTAGATATGGCATTGGCAGTTGAGGCTGTAAATGCACTATCGGCGGCAGATGTCGATAGTTTGTCAGGGTGGTGTACACAAGGCCAATCGATTGCATTGTTGGGTTCTTCGGGCGTTGGTAAGTCGACTTTGGTCAACACCCTATCTGGCGCGACGGTGCAATTGACGCAAGCTTCTAGAGGTAGCGATGACAAAGGACGCCACACTACCACGCATCGATCTCTACATATGTTGCCACAAGGAGGGGTGATTCTAGACAGTCCGGGAATGAGGGAATTTCAAATAGCGGACGCACAAAGCGGTGTGAACCAAGTATTTGATGATATTGTTGAGCTGGCAAGCACGTGTCGATTCAATGACTGCCAGCATGATGCAGAACCCGGTTGTGTGGTACGTCAAGCAGTAGCTGATGGAAAGCTCGACGAAAGGCGCTTGCAGAGCTTCTTTAAGCTGGCACGTGAAGAGCAGTTCAATCGAGAAACCACTGCCCAACGTCACACCCGTGTCCGCAAGTGGTCTAAGACAATCAAAGAGACACAGAAGCTATCGCACAAAAAGCGAACTTGAACGCGTAGGATCAAGTATCGACAGCTTTCCCTAAAACACCTAAAGTCGCCGTTCTATAGAAGGAGCGGTGATTGAGTTGAGCAATTTGAAGGCGCCATTGTTAACCCTGCAACCGGTATCGGTTACACGCAAGATGGCAGCATCGCTACCCGGTCTTCGACAACTGGCACAAAGCAAGGGTCTAAAAATTCACCACCTGGGCGCCGGATATCCGCATCCTGAGGTCACGGATCCCAGAGGCTTTTTAGCTCACCAGGCGGCCTATTTTGAACATTTAAAAATCTCTGAAGGCTTGAACGATACTGCAACGGTGCCTGAGTATTTACGCGAGTCTTTTTCATACACCGACACCTTAGGTCCAATATCGACCAGAACTGTTTTTGCCAATGTCTATGGTCGTGACTGGGGTGTTGATATTGACCCTGGCCAACTCTTGCCTACAGTGGGTGCTACCGGAGGTATTAACCTCATTTGTTCTTTGTTTGAGCGACCAGGCAAACCTGTAGCCTACATCTCTGACGCACCAACTTATGCCGGATTTACTGCCCGGGTTGGCTTGTGCCAGCATGCTCGGATATTTAGCGTGGAAATGGATGTTGAAGGTGCCATACCTGAATTGTTTATCCAGCAAATTCGCTCTGCACGAGAACAGGGCTATTTTGTACCGTTCTATTATTCGGTGCCAGACGGCCACAATCCTGCAGGCTTTTCGTTCTCCCAAAACAGAAGAGAAGAATTGTTGGCGATAGTCAAACAAGAAGGCATATTGATTGTCGAAGATGCGCCATACGTATACATCAACTTTTCTGATGTAGATGATCGTCCTCAACCATTTTTCGCCACGGCGCCAGAACAGACGGTACATCTGTTTACTGGCTCGAAGATTGGTTTTCCTGGGCCGCGGGTGGGTTTCTTGTATTCCCAGGCGCAGCTGAGGATTGCAAATAATGAGGAAGTGTCATTGTCTGAAATGGCGCTTACCGAAGCTAGTTCAGACATGCTGTTCCAGAATCCTGCGGCGTTGAGAGGGTTTGAGGCGATGCTGCATGACGAGAACTTTGCTGAGATCGATAGTATGTGGCTGCTGGCTGAAAAAAAACTGGTTGTCTACCGCGAGAATCGGCAGATTATGCTCGATACGTTGCAAACAAGGCTAGGCCAATACAAGGATCTATTTTCATGGACAATTCCTGAAGCAGGTTTCTTTACTGTGTTTACCTTTCATCACCCTGACATCTGTACTGATGATGAATTTATTCACAACTTGGTGGCGCAATACGGGTTAGTGGTTATCCCAATGTATGATTTTTATCCTGCCGATGCCAAAAAACGTAACCCTCGTGCGGGCTTGAACCAATTGCGTTTGAGTTTTTGTTTTAGTGAAAGTGTGGGCGAGCAACGCCGCAGGGATATGGCTGAAGCAGTAGATGCTTTTTGTGTGGCTGTGAAGAGACTATGCGGCATTGACTAGTCAACCTTTAAGTAAACGATAACTAACCAGAGATTCCTAGCTAGTTCTCGTTGCACGGATTTCGCCGGTGTTAAAGCCTAGCCAATGCATCCGACCACGGTATCTTGCGTGCTCAATCTTTATGCATTTGTCGACAATACACTTAATGTCGCCGGCCTCAGCAATGGCCACACTTTCCGGGCTAATCACTCCAAACTGCAACCACAAATATTTCGCCTCGATGGCGACAGCTTGTTGAGCAATTTCAGGCACCGCTTTTGGGTCCCTAAAAACATTAACTACATCAATGGGGTGGGGGATGGTTGCGAGGTCTGGATAACATTTTTTACCAAATATTTCTGTCTCTCGCGGATTAACCGGAGTTATCTCGTAACCATTTCGCATGAGGTAGTAGCCGACAAAGTGGCTGGCGCGTAATTCGTTGCTGGAAAGACCCACCACTGCAATATGCTTTTTAGCTAATGCCTTTTTAATCACTTGAGGGGTTTGCCAGTTAGCTAGCGAATCATGCATAAGAATTCCTAAATTTGATTCAAGGCATAGCTGA
>JAADHW010000120.1 GCA_013151695.1 Gammaproteobacteria bacterium | reverse complement strand
CTATCGGTTTTAACTCGCTCAAGCGTTGGCGCAAATTGCGCTGATCACGTTGCCATCCATCCGGGTCACGGTAAGCCGAACGTGCCAGCTCCTGAGCCGGCACCCCTAATGTTTGTACTAATTGATCGACCAATCGCCTTACCCACGGCGTTGGCCAAAATAGCGCAGCTACAAAGTGTCCAAACACAGCCCAACGCCAACTGTGTTGCTTAATTTGCGCCAATTGAATGAGCAACATGGCGTCCACCACACCTACAGGCCAGTTACGCGCCGCCATAGGCAAGATGATGACGCCGGGCAAATGCCAAGGCAGTGTGCTGCCTTCAAACCGAATACTATACGCGCGCGTAATATTCAAACGATTTTGCCAATGTGCGAGCCTTCCAAGAATCTTATCTGCAATGTCGACATCCACTACAACTTCAGGTCTAGAGTGAGAAACAAATGTCTCAAGAAGTTGGCGCGACAATCGGACCAGGCAGTAACCTGCACCCACCAGCCATACTAACAATACCACCAACATGACATTACCCGGGATGGGTGTGGCGAATCGTTGGGCTGTTTCCACCGGCACAGGTAACTGGAAATGAGACAAGTAGACAACACTGGGCACCAGTATCAGCGCTAGAAGCGCACCTTTGCGATAGAGCAGATGTACATTAAAATCAGCCGTTTGCGGCAACACTCGGGAAAAACCATACAAAGCGAGCGTCAGCAGGAACGCCAACAACGCGACACGGCCAGCAAAGGAAAGTGTGTCCAGCGCCATTGCAAGCACTACAATCGAATACTCCACACCACCTCCCCTACACCTCCAGACCTAGTACATTACCGCACTATGCGGTTACAGAAATTTCGTACAACCAACGAAAACTAAACTCCAATGCGAAAGCTGCACTGATATACAAAAACACATGCATACAACCATACCAAAGCTTACTGCGAATCGCCCAACTCACAGTATTGCCTGCACCATACAATATGATCGCACCCCAAATGAATGCCATCACACCGGCATGCGCAAACAACACCTTTGCATATATGGGGGTAAGACTGAGTAACAACAACACTGCGTCATAAAACAAGCTGATCAGCACCAACACCAGCATCATATTCGCCAATCGCAACCGACCAACCTGCGCAGTCAACAAAACCATCCACAACATGAACATGGTGACTTCAGAAAATACCCGCAGAATCACGAAAACCACCTGATCACCGAAATAGAAATGTTGCACCAAGGCACTGAGCACAATGGCACCCAGCAATGCTGGGATGGAACGCCAACGCGAGTAGAGAAAGCGTTCGGGGGAACCGCGCATAAACATCACGCGCAATAAGTTGGAAAACTGTCCAGGGAGCCTCTGATTAAGTCTCATGAGTTCAGCGTGTCACAGGTGCTCTGTAACGAGGCTCCTTTTCTAACAGTTCAGCCAAGTTTTTCTCTATCTTGCTGTACCTTCAGGCTCGCCTAGCCCTTCATACTGGATAAAAATTCCATGGTGCGATCATATGCGCCCTCTTCTACACCCATGATGGCAGCGTTGAAATCTGTCACTCCCATATCCTCAAAGCGCTTAATTTGGCCACGAAGCTGGTTTTCATCTCCAACAATGGCGATGTCTGATGGCCCTGCCGCACCTTCGCGATCTAACATGGCCCGATAACTGGGCAATTGACCGTATATCATCAGGTTTTTATCGATCTGCGCCTTGGCTTCGTCGACGTTATTTGTCAGCACAATCGGTAGACCGGCAACCACAGTTGGATCAGCACTACCAGCGGCTTTGAGCGACGCCAAAATATGCGTATCCATAGTATTAGGACCCACCATCCAGGTGTTGGTACCGTCTGCCATTTGTGCAGCGATTTTAAGCATGACCGGACCCAACGCTGCTACCACTACCGGCAACCTCTCTGCACCAGGCACATCCAAAGCAACACCCTGTACCTTGTATTGCTCACCTTGAAAATTAACTTGCTCACCCCGCGCAAGAGGCATGAGGACACTCAAGTACTCGCGCATGTGTTTGGCTGGCTTGTCATAAGACATGCCCAGCATATCTTCAATAACAACCTTGTGAGAGAGACCGATACCTAGCGTAAAACGGTTGTTTGTAGCCGCTGCTGTGGTCAGGGCTTGTTGTGCAATCGCGGTCGGGTGGCGAGGATAAGTTGGGGTTACCGCCGTCCCCAAACCAATGGTTTGTGTTTCCCGCCCAATCAACGCCAGGGTCGAAATCGCGTCAAAGCTAAATATGTTGGCCAACCAAACATTGTCGAGCCCTGCAGCCTCGACGTTTTTCGCCACGCCAATAATGTCATCTAAAGTGTTGTTTGCGCCGTCGGCACCGATCATTACGCCAATTCTCATTTTTTAGTCCAGGTTAGTGTTTATCAAGATTACCGTTTATTCAGCTTAAGGCTCGCTCAGTAACGCCTTAAATTCAAGGTCTTATGCACTGCCAAAGTGTCAGCATGGTCCAGAAGTGGCGAAGCTTGCAGATGTAGCGGAGCCTGAGGCGAATAGAAAATCCCGATGGCGCCAGTTCGTGTTGATTCAGACGTCCGACCGAGGTTTCGATGATGGCCACTAGCGCCCAGGCTTCAAACACCTAGACCAAGCGCTTCAAAATCGTCTTAGAGAACTCTCTTGACCTCACTATACGCGCCCTTCATACGAAGCGTTAGCTCCACATTCACTTCGCTGCGATTGCGCCAGAACCATCCGTGGCTGCCATCAAAAGCAGCCATAAGCTCACCCGTGTCTTCGTCTTCGACGCGCCCCTTACGGTAACTGATCGATTGCCCATTCGAACCATCACCATGCAGATCAGAATTAAGGTGCCCCTGATTGACAGTCCAAAGATAGCTGGCGATTCCACCCTCATTCATCACAAGCTTAATCTCGGCCGCTTCACCCGGCTTAAGGGTCAGCACAACTTCGTCGCGCCAGGCATCTTCGGCGGGGGGTGCAGTCTCAACAGTCGGCTCTATCGCAGGGTCCGACGTCACAGGGTCCAGAGCTATTGCTGGGGCAGAGAATTCGGCTGCCGCTACCGCTATTGCATCACGTTCGGCCTCCCCCGCTAATTGGTGTTTGATCTCACCCATTTTGGTAAGCCCTAACATTTTACCTATTCCGCTCGGGTCAATGGCATATTCCGCAGGCAAAATAACTGTAATGAGCAACACCGCCGCGATGGCGAT
>JAADHW010000260.1:17181-28828 GCA_013151695.1 Gammaproteobacteria bacterium | reverse complement strand
TCGACAGTATTGTCAAAGAATATGGGCGCCTCGATGTTCTGGTCAACAATGCGGCTTGGAACATTGGTATACCGTTTGTATGCCTGGATGATCTAACCAGCGATATATGGGATCGTGTGTTGGAAATCAATTTGCGGGGTCCATTTCTTTTGGCTCGTGCAGCCTCCAAAATACTCAAGGCGAATGGTGGTGGACACATTGTTAATATTTCCTCGGCCGGTGGTATCAGTCCAGGTAGCAGCAGTATTGCTTATTCGGCGAGCAAAGCTGGTCTCAACCATTTGACTCGATGTTTGGCTGTTGCGATGGCTCCAGAGGTTGCGGTCAATTGTGTCGCTCCAGGTTTGGTTGAAGATACGCGCATGGCAAAGCGACTGCCCAATGCAGTAGCCCAGAGCGCAAGACGTCAAGCGGTGTTGGGTCGAGTTGGGCAAGTTGAAGACATAGCAGAACAAGTGCTGACCTTTGTGACTTCAACATCTATTAGCGGACAGATCATGGTGGTTGATGGCGGCATGCCTGGGGTGATGCGATAGTGGTCAGGTGATGGATCCAAATGATAGGTAAAAATGACAGGTACACCAGAAGCAGAAGTCTCGATTACCGAACATCTGGTACAAGAATTGCTGGACCAACAGCATCGTGATCTGAGCGACTTACCTTTATCGGTTCGGGTTGGGACAACGTGATGTATCGTCTCGGTCACAGCATGTTGGTGCGGTTACCTCGTCGAGAAGTGTCGGTTCAACTGTTACTTAACGAGCAGACCTGGCTATCTACGTTCCATGATCTACTCATTCCAATTCCTACACCGATACGTTTAGGTACCCCTAGCACGATCTATCCGTGGCCTTGGAGTGTTGTGCCTATGTTCGAAGGAGAATGTGCTGATAGGGTGCCACCAGCAAGTAGCGAAGTAGAGAGATTTGCGGGGTTCCTAGCCAAGCTGCACCAATTTGCACCCCAGCATGCACCACAAAATTCAGTGCGTGGTGTTCCTCTACATTTACGTCAAGTGCCTGTTGAGGAGCGTATGCTTCGGTTGAAGCATAAGACCAATCTCATTAGCGATAAAATTAGTCACTTTTGGTCGCGGGGATTAGCTGCGGCGGAGTCTACCGAGTGTCGATGGTTACACGGTGATCTTCATGCACAAAACGTGTTAGTTAATGAAGCGGGTTTATTTAGTGCAGTGATTGATTGGGGGGACATTACCTCAGGAGATGTGGCCACAGACTTGGCATCTACTTGGAGCCTGTTTGATCAATCTGTGGATCGAATGCGTCTGCTTGAAATATATAATCCTGATCAAGCCACACTCGACCGTACTCTGGCGTGGGCTGTATTGTTTGGTGTGGTGTTGGTCGATTCTGGGCTAATTAATAACCCTCGACATGCGGCGCAAGGGCAGGCCATTCTGTTACGGTTAAGCGAAGATGGGTAACTGTTAAAGGAGGTTGGTGTGGGTGATCGTGATGTGAGCGAAATTCTAATTTTTGGAGGCAATGGCAGCCCCGAGCTTACGCGACGAATTTGTGAATACCTAGGGGTGTCGATAGGCGATTCGCAAGTGTTGCAATTTTCGGAAGGAAATTTGTTTGTTCGCGTTCAAGAAAACGTGCGTGGTCGACATGTGTACATTGTTCAGACGACGGTTTTTCCAGCAAACGATCACTTTATGGAGTTGTTGTTTTGGATTGACGCATTTAAAAGAGCCAGTGCAGAGTCGGTAACTGTAGTGATGCCGTATTTTAGCTATGCCAAAGGTGACAAGAAGGACGAGCCGCGGGTATCTATTCGAGCACGTGTTTGTGCTGATTGTATTGAAGTGGCCGGTGCGGATCGGGTGGTTACCATCGACCTACACGCGGCCCAAATCCAAGGTTTTTTTCGTATACCTGTTGATGATTTGCGCGCTTTGCCAGTTCTGTGCGACGCAGTCTCTCAATACCATCCCGGAGAATTGGTAGTGGTGTCTCCAGATGCGGGTTTCGTTAAGGATGCTCGCCACTACGCTTCCTATCTTGGAGCCTCCTTAGCCATCGCAAACAAAGAACGTGTCTCTCATGACGAACGGGCACAGGTGTTAGAGATCATCGGTAATGTCGAGGGCAAAACTGCACTTATCGTGGATGACTTTACCATTTCAGGAGGCACCTTGGCGCAAGCTGCGGTTCGATTGATGCAAGAAGGCGCACAACGGGTCATAGCCCTGATTACCCATGGCGTTTTCACCCAGGGTTCTATGGAGAAGATTGATTCAAGCCCAATAGAGTGTTTGTTTGTAACTGACACCATTGAAAATCAGCCGGTGGATATCTCGACCAAGATTCGCACGGTCTCTATCGCCCCGCTCCTGGGCGATGCCATCCGTCGCATTCACAACAGAGAAAGCATCAGTGTGTTGTTTTCTCAGTGAGCGTGGTGGTCTACGCTTGCATAGCACGGGCAAAGTTCTCTCGGTCTTTTAGGCGGCTTAGGTAGCGCTGCGTATTAGGGTACTTGTCCTCGAGCAGCTTGAACTTTTCCAGTAGCACTAACGAATAGCCCATCATTATATCAGCGGCGCCAAACTCGGCGCCCAAGAGATAGTTTCGGTCCTGCAGGGCTTGTTCAACTGCTTGAAGTGCGTTGTGTGTCTTGTTCAAGCCATCGGCGGCCAAAGATTCGGCCCCAGAAGCTGGGGTTCTAAGTATTCGATTGAGGCCTAGTGGGCGAATAAGGGTTGCTTCACTAAACCAGCACCACTGGTGATGTATAGCGCTAGCTGCTGTACCCCGCGGTGGGTGAAGCCTGCCGTTGGCATACCGTTCAAGAATGAAGTCGACCATGGCGCCTGACTCAAATAGTGTGACTTCGGCATCGGTATCGGTGTCGGTCATTACCGGTACTTTTCCGGCGGGGCTGATTGCGCGCCATTGGTGGGTGTCTCTATACGTTTGAGAAAAATCGATGGTTTCTATTTGTAGAGACAAATCGAGTTCATAACACAGCCAGATAGGTCGTACTGAACGAGTTCCCTGGACGTGGTAGATTTTAAGCACTACAACTCCTGTTTAGTCTCTTGTTATCCCAGTGCAATATTAAATTGTTCTACGATGGCGGCGGCGGTTGGACAGTCTACAATTTTACTTGCTCCAGTACCGGCATACATTGCCGCTGCTCGTATGTCGCCGGTTGTGTTATGTATTGGTGGCATGACGGAATAACGTGGTAACACTTGGCCTGTGGCTGTACGTATCACTTCATCACCTTCACCCGGCCTTTCTCCCATGGGCGGTTGGCCCGCATCGTCCCACAAAGTGGTGGTGCTATTGATCAATGTCCGATGCGGGGCGTCAGACCAGCCCAGGTCGAAACACAGCGATCTAACGGTTTGATTCTCACTGGCTTCAATGATGGCTTGTTTGTAATCTTCATGTGCCTCTGATTCTTGGCAAACCGCGAAGCGTGTTCCAAAAAGGACACCTGCAGCCCCAAGAGAGATCAGGTGTGCGCCATCTTCGGCAGACGCACATCCGCCTGCAGCGATAACTGGAACCTCACCTGCTACTTCTAGCACCTGTGTGAGCAGTGCTTCAAGCGGCACTTCGCTCAGAACATGGCCGCCAGCTTCGATGCCTTGAGCGATGAGTGCTACTGCACCAGAATCGAGGGCCGCTTGTGCAGCGTCTCGGTCGCCTATGGTGGCGATCATACGAGCGTCATTCATCGCAGATATGGAATTTTTTGGGTCTCCCCAGAAGAGATGGATGATTGAAACGCCTGTGTCAATCGCAGCGCTTATAAGGTCTCGTTGTACGAGATCTGCCCTAATATTTACAGCGAAGGGTTTGTTTGTGAGAGCCATGGTTGCTTGAATGTTCGATACCGCCACATCTATGGGGTCGAGCCAAATTGGTAAAATTGCTAAGCCGCCAGCATTGGCGACGGCAGCTATTAACTTCGGTCCAGCCACGTTCCCCATTGGTCCTTGCACGATGGGAACTTTTAGGTTGAATAGGGCCGTGAAAGTATTTTGCATGTTGGAGTAGGTCCATTTTTTTTGTAGAGGTGTAGAGTTGTAGAGGTATGGTTCTCGGAAAAAGGCTGGCATCACTTTGCTCAGACACGCGTAGGTTTTCTGTGATTCAACTCGCGCCACCTTAACAGTGTTATGGTTGCGGATGCCAGCGCACCCAGTACATGTTAGATAATTAGAAGGAGTTCCCCGATGCGAATCATTTTATTAATGTTGCTTTTCTCAGGCTTCGCGGCACAGGCAAAAGCACCGTACGTGGATCCCAAAACAGATGCGGAGCACTTCGGTGATCCTCAAACTCTACTTTTTTGGCAAGGCGAATCGAAGGTAGCTGGGTTTCGAAACATCGACCAACTTATGCCAACTCGGCGTATTGAAGCGGGTGATCATCCGTATCCGCTACCTTCGAAGGGTAAAGGGTTGTCGTCTTTTCGATTCAACCACGGCGGCAAGCCTTTGAGCATCGATGATTTTTTCGACTTAGGTAATACGGTTGGTTTGATTGTAGTGAAGGATGGCGAAGTTTTGCATGAGCAATACGCTGCCGGTAATGATGAGCAGTCTAGGTGGGTTTCTTATTCAATCTCTAAGTCCGTGACCTCTATGTTAGTTGGGGCGGCGATCAAGGACGGCTACATTGAAAGCGTTGATGAGCCAATCTCAAACTATTTGCCTCGCCTTCGCGGAACCGTCTATGAAGATTCGACCATCAAACATATTCTACAAATGGCATCGGGTACTCAATGGAACGAGGACTATGCTGATCCATCATCAGATGTAAACAACACGCCAGGTGGAGTGGTTAACTTAATTCGTTATCTTGGCGGGAAGAAACGGTTGGCACCCAGCGGTACCAAGTTTAACTACAACACCGGTGAGACAAATTTAGTGGGTGCAGTCCTACGAGCGGCCATAGGCAATAACTTGTCTACCTATCTCACCGATAAGATCTGGATTCCATTTGGTATGGAGTATGATGCAACCTGGCTGTTAGAAGGTCCAAGACAAGGTGAACTTGGCGGCTGTTGTATTAGCGCGACGCTGCGTGACTATGCGCGGATTGGCCTTTTTGCTATGCAGGGTGGGATGTTGTCTGATGGCACAGAAGTATTGGCCGAGAACTGGATGAAGCAGTCTACCAGTCCATCTAAGGGCTATCCGGGGTATGGCTATTTGTGGTGGTTGTTTGATGATGGTCTGTATGCTGGGTTGGGAATATTTGGCCAGTCGATCTTCATTGACCCAAAGAAAAACCTGGTGATTGCCACGCAAAGTGCATGGTCCACTGCTGTTGATGATGAGCAACAACAGGTTCGTCAGATTTTTCTGCAGGCGTTAGTTGAGTCGTTATAATTATGGTGTCGATAATTTTACTAATGGGTATGTAGGCGCCGCTATTTTGCCCCCAGCAATTTTTCACGCAAGTCGCCTATGGGGCGAATTAAGCACTCCTGGGCGGCTGTCGCCACCAACTCACCTTGCTGATTAAAAAAGTGGCCGCGCACAAATCCTCGTGCGCCACTGGCGCTAGGCGATTCTTTGGCGAATAACAGCCACTCGTCTGCGCGAAAGGGTCTGTGAAACCAAAGGCTGTGATCTAGACTTGCCGCAATCACAAACTCACGCATGGCGTTGCGACCATGGGGTAACATTGATGTGGACATGAAATCTAGATCTGACATGTAAGCCAACATAGCCAGATGCACCTGGGGATCGTCAGGTAAGCGGTCGCGAGACTTAAGCCAGGTATGTCGGAAAGGAGGGTGTTCAGTGGTGTCCGTTCTTAATATCCGTTCCACCTGGCGAGAGTCGATGGCTTCGAACCGTAACTCAAATTTAGCCATCTCTGGCTGTTCTTGTGCCAGGGCTCGATAGGCTTCTAAGTCGCCGCGCAATGACTCGGGTGGGGGTACATCTGGCATAGGTTGAGAATGTTCCAGAGCTTGTTCTTGTTTGTGCCACGAACAAGATAGACTAAATATGGCTCGGCCGTGCTGGATGGCTGCGACACGCCGAGTGGTGAAAGATTTGCCATCTCGTATGCGATCGACTTCATACAGAATTGGGGTTTGCCAATCACCGGCGCGAAGAAAATAGGCATGCAGGGAATGAAGTTGGTGGTGAACTTCGACGGTTCGATAAGCCGCAGTTAGGGCTTGGGCAAGTACCTGGCCGCCAAAAACATGCTCGGTGTCGTGATTTTGCCCTCGATAGAGATTTTTTTCGATGCGTTCAATGTCGAATAAATCAAGGATGTTGCGTAACACGTCATTCATTAATGTGGTTTCCGCGATGCTGTGTTAAGCCTAAGTAGGCCAACAATAAAAAAGCTAATAATACACTGGCTGCGCCAGCTCCACCGATTGCTTCGCTACGGCAATAACATCCAGGTAAGGAAGGCGGCGCTTTCCACCATGCAGCTGACCAGCAGAACGGTTTTTCTAGGAAACAAATCGCCAATCTTCCATCATGATGAGATAGGTTGGGTAGATCAGTACAAATTCGGCAGACAAGCAGTGTAAGTACCAGGCCCAAAGTCTAAATTTTGGTTTTTCTTGACTCATATTTGGGCTATCCGTGGCAGTATGCATGAGTTGGAAATAGAGGATTTGACTATGGCTTTAGAAGTGCACCAGTTTACCTGTCTAAGTGACAATTATGGTTTTTTACTTCATGACAATGAAAGTGGTTGTACCGCCACGATTGATACACCTGCCGTAGAAGCGATAAATACAGCCCTGGAAGAAAAAAGCTGGAAGCTCACCCATATTTTAAATACCCACCATCACTTCGATCATGCAGGTGGTAATGAGGCGCTAAAAGAGCAGTGGGGGGCAACTGTTGTGGGTGCGGACAATGATGCGCAGCGCATACCTGGGATAGATGTTCGTGTACGAGACGGCGAGACCTATGAGTTTGGTGCGTCGGCTGCTCAAATTCTAGAAGTTCCCGGACACACCAGTGGTCATATTGCATACTACTTTGCAGCCGATGGTATTAGCTTTGTGGGAGATAGCTTGTTTGCCTTAGGTTGTGGTCGGTTGTTCGAAGGCACACCTCAGCAAATGTGGACTAGCCTGCAAAAGTTGATGGCACTACCCGACGAAACTGTTGTGTATTGTGCTCACGAGTACACTCAAGCCAACGCCGCATTTGCATTGACAGTAGAGCCTAATAACCCAGAGTTGGTTAAACGCGCTGAGGAAATTGATCGTTTGCGTGCAGATGGCATTCCCACTGTCCCTACCAGCATTGGTTTAGAACGCGCGACCAACCCCTTTGTGCGACCCATGAGTGAAGGATTACAAATTACCATAGGGCTTAAAGACGCTGAGCTTGTCGAGGTGTTCGCGGAAACTCGGCGCCGTAAAGATCACTTTTAGTTGGCGGAAGATGTTTCTCAAGTCAAAGTAGGGGCCGGATATGCTGTAGCGGCTTATACGTTTTTGGGGTTTTGTTCCGGTTTACTTCGTGTGGGTACAATATGCCTTACCCTTGGAAATTCTCGCCTATCGCATTGTTTTTTCCTTGCCCCCAGCATTTCTCTTGGCCTGGCAGATCAAGACTATCTTTGTGGTGAATTTACCTTGGTAGAAGTTCCTATGATGTCGGTGTCCATGGTGTGGCAGCTTGACGGTTTGGATACCAGTAACTTTCCTCGGCTATTGGGTACCTCTTAGGCAGCGGCCAAGCTATCGCGCAATTGACCCAAACACACCTTTGTCCGAATCAAGTGGACGTGTCAGTTAAGCTTGTGTCTGCCGTAATTGCGTCGGCTGCGAGCATTGCCTTTTGCAGAGAACCCACAGATCTTATCCATGAGCCGAGGGTATTAAACGGCGCGGTGAGAGAATCGATAGCTTGCTCCGCGTTGCTACGATTTTCGTAAATGCCAAGCAACAAAATGTAGAAAATCTTTTCTCCGGTGGCGACGCGTGCCGCAGACATGCCGCGTATTTTGTTTTTCTTGGCATACTCTTCCAGTGCCTCTTTGCTAGAAAGTGCAACCAATTGAACGGCGTAATAGTTCTGCGGTAGATCGAGGATAGACACAGGCTCATCCGGTCTGTACGACAATGCAACGTAGGCAGGTATGTCGGCTGCTTGGATTTGGGTGGATTGTTTAGGTAGCCCGTTTTGTGCAAGCTCTGGGGGTTGTGCAGGTTCCGGGGGTTGAGATATCTGCACCGGGACGGGGATCGGCTTCGAGGCTGGGGTTGGTCGAGGCAGTGCCTCGGCAAATTCTTCGACTACGGGCGGTAACTCAGCCTGAGGTTTCCCTAACGGCTCGGGTAAGCGTTGTGGTTTGGGTGACGCCGCCAACGTTTCGCTTTGAATACACTCCCATTGCCCCTTTGTTTCTGCCACCTGACAGAACCAAGGTTCTTTGTTGTAGTTTTCCGAATCCGCGCTGGCGAGGTTTGCCGTAGACGTCGCGGTACACGCACCTAAACTAAAAGCGCTGAGCACAATAAAGGTGCGAGCAACAATGCGAGCTGTGATATACCTCATGGGACAGCTACTTTGCACCATCATGTCTGCTAAGGCTACTTGCTTGGTAACCTCTTTTGTCATAGGTTCTGCTGCGATGTGGTACTGACAAGGTTAACGAATGATTTCGACCATCAGCGATTTCGATAGGATTCCTCGAATTCTCAGGTTGAATGTTGCCGGACATCCTATTGAATGGGTCACTTGGCAAGATGCCGTATGCCTGTACGCCCGAGATATAGTGCGCTGGACCATGGGTGATGCTTTTATGCGTATACGTGGTGGCCATTCACGTTTAGACAGTCAAACGAGCCGCATCGACATTCATAGCATCATCGCGTGTGATGGCAGAGTGATCAGTAAAGACAAGTGTGCTCCGCCGCTTACTAATCTGGCTTTGTTCGGTCGCGACAGAAGCACCTGCCTATATTGTGGCAAACATCTCAGCGATTCCGGTCTTACCCGAGACCACATATTACCCGTTTCAAGAGGTGGGTTAGACCACTGGGACAATGTGGTAGCGGCTTGCAGACGTTGTAATCATTTTAAAGGTAACCGTCTTTTGGACGAATGTGGCATGGAATTGTTAGCACTACCGTATGTGCCAAATTATGCTGAGTATTTGGCGCTGACTAATTCTGGTCGGATCCTAGGCGACCAGATGAGTTTTTTGCGCCGGAGTTTCAGTTCTGAAAGTCGCCTGCTGCACTAGCGTCCACGAACACTCTCGTCAGGCTGATCGATGTACTGTTGTGTGCATCAGTCTAACGGAAACCTCGAATACAATCGTAGTTGTAGAACCAATCTATTTTTTGCATGGCGAGCTCAGGAAGAAAGCGCGTGCCCAGTGCTATGCCTATATTTCTTAAGGTATTTTTATAGGCAGAGGGCTGGTCGAACGCAATAGCGGTTTTACTCATTGCTTGGATTATTCTGTTAGCCCTGGGTAACCGATAATACTGATATTGCCGAAAGGCGTCGTGGATGTCTTCTTCGTAGTTCTCCAGCATGCGGCTCATCACCCACGCATCTTCTACTCCAAGTTGTATGGCTTCTCTGTGATAGGGGTTGATTTGATAACATGCGTTGCCCAACCAGGCAACGTTGCCAGTATACCAATCCTCCCGCACGGGATGAGAAGCAGGATTAAAATCGTACAACACTTTGGCTTGTGCAACCGCCTCATGTAAGGATAGATGCCAGTTGTCCTTTTCCATGGGGTACCCCATCTTTCCGGTGAAGAAGAAATGGGAATATTCACCGGTCGAAAATTGCCAGGCGCTATGGGTTGGACTGAGCCAGGTGATGTTGGCGTTTGCGGTGCTCTCAATGCGTGCTAGGCGTGCGTGCCAAAAGCTATGGGTGGGTTCACTTTTAACCGCCGCGTCTGAACAATCGAGTACCGCATCGTACTGGTGTTCCAATTGTTCTAACGGTTGGTAACTTTGTAATGCTTCTGCTTGCAATGTGCTGGTGGAACTCATCAGTGATTGAAGTATGTTGGCGTCGATATTGACCATGGGTGCACCGTAGCGATCCCTGGCGAATTTTCCTAAAGGCAATTCTGAGACGAGGTAGGTTGATCTGGCCATACGCACTTGTTGTCTATCTGGTAACGTGGCGCGAGCCAATAGCTCATCCATCAACCCCAAAGCACCTAGTACACGTGTGATGTTGGCCGGCAGAGTGAATGCCGGTGGCGAGAGGTTGCTGGTGGGGCCGTCATATCGATCAATATGGGCAAATCCTGCCTGCTGGCAGGCCAGGGCCAGGGTTTGCGCGGTGAGATCGTTACCGATAACAGCAAACTTAGGCATTAACTGCGACGCCAGCGCGTCTCCCCGCGTAAATCTTCGAGTTCGACATGGGCCTGGGTCAACTGCGCCCTGATTTCATCGGCGCGAGTATAGTCGCCATTGTTTCTTGCGGTTTTTCGCTGGGCAATGAGATCTTCTATTTCTGCTTCTGAGATAGCGTCTTCGTCACTCGCCTTGAAATAATTTTCCGTGTCTTGGTGTAATAAACCCAACAAGTAACCCCCAGCCAACAAATTTGATCTATCGGTTCTGATTGCTTCAGGTGTGGTTGCTCGTTGTAACGTGGCGGCAAGTTCGTGCATGGCCGCCAATGCTTGAGGGGTGTTGATGTCGTCGCACAGTGCCGACACAACAGATTGTGGGAAATTTTCGGTGCTTGCTGCTTCGTAGCTGACTGGTATGTCACCGGGTTTGTCGCGGAGTGCTTGATACAAACTATCTAGGCTAGACTTAGCTTGAGCGATCAAATCTTCAGACCAGGCTAACTGGGATCGGTATTGACCAGACAGCAAGGCATATCGTAAAACTTCTCCCGAATAGCGCTTTGCTAGTTCGCGGATGGTTTGCACGTTACCTACCGATTTAGACATTTTTTCTGCGCCCATGGTGAGCATGCCGTTGTGAAGCCAGTAACGTACGTACTCTTTGTTTTTGTTGGCACAACGACTTTGGGCGGCTTCGTTTTCATGGTGAGGGAAGATCAAATCAGAACCGCCACCATGAATATCGATGGTTTGGCCTAGATGCTTGCGAATCATAGCCGAGCACTCGATGTGCCAGCCGGGGCGACCAACACCCCAAGGGCTTGGCCAGCCGGGCTGAGGTTGAATCGATGGTTTCCACAACACAAAATCTTTTGGGTCGTGTTTATACGGGGCTACTTCTACCCGAGCACCGTCAATCATGTCTTCAAGAGATCGCCGCGACAGGCTGCCGTATTGTTTGTCGGAAGGCACGCTGAACAGTACATGACCATCGTTTTCATAGGCGTTGTCAGTTTGAATCAGCTCGCTGATCATCTCGACAATTTCATCGATATGGTGGGTAGCACGCGGTGTGAGGCTCGCTGCTTGCACACCTAAGGTTTGCAGATCACTGTTGTAAGCATCAGTATAGCGGTCAGCTAATACTTGAATAGACTCGCCATTTTCCAGCGCTGCGGCATTTATCTTGTCGTCTATGTCGGTAATATTGGCTGCATACACTACTTCCGAAAAGGTCGTGCGCAACAATCTTACCAACACATCAAACACAACCGCGGGCCGGCCGTTGCCAATATGCACGTAGTTGTACACGGTGGGGCCGCAGACATAGATGG
>JAADHW010000260.1:0-17175 GCA_013151695.1 Gammaproteobacteria bacterium | reverse complement strand
GATGCGACTTGGGTTTAGGGGCTCAAATTTTTCTTTTTGCCCACTCAGCGTGTTGTGTAAATAAATATCCATCTTGTTATTCAACCCATACCTGATTGTCATGTACTTTTAGGTAGAAACAACTATTGCGGTTGGTATGGCAGGCGGGGCCAGTTTGTTTCACCGTTAGCAAAATAGCGTCGCCGTCACAATCAAAATGCATTGAAACAAGTTGTTGCACATGACCTGAAATTTCGCCCTTGCGCCAATAGGTTTGCCGGCTGCGTGAATAGTAGCAGGCGTAACCCTCATCCAAAGTGCGCTTGATTGCGGTTTTATCCATCCACCCCAGCATCAGAACTTTGTTAGTGGCTGCATCTTGAGCGATTGCAGCAACCAAACCCTGCTCGTTGTAGGGCACTTCGTCCAGCAGTTTTTCTAGTGGCGTAACGGTACCTGATACAGCACTTTCAAGGGACTTAAGTAGAGGCATAACGCTCTTCTAGATAGGCATATACAGCACGTTGTGCCATGGCTTCTCCGCCTTCTGGGTGAGCAGTACGTGAGCGCGGATTGAAGGCCATTACATCAAAATGTACCCAGGTAACATCATCGATAAAACGTTGTAAAAACAACGCGGCGGTGATGGATCCGGCATAGGGTGAAGCAGCAGAATTAACGATATCAGCAACCTTACTGTCGATCATATGCTCATAGCCTGGATGTAAGGGCATGCGCCACACCGCATCATCCTGATCACGACCAAACCCAGACAAGGCATCGGCAACGTCGTCATCATTGCAAAACATAGCTGCTATTTCTGTACCCACTGCTGAGCGAGCGGAGCCGGTTAAGGTGGCGAAATCAAATATGATCTCAGGATTGTCCAAGTTGGCAATAGACAGCGCATCACAAAGAACCAAACGACCCTCTGCATCAGTGTTGTCGATCTCCACGGTGAGACCCTTGTGCGTATGCAAGACATCACCCGGTCGAAACGCATTGCCAGCCACCGCATTTTCGGCACAAGGTAATAACAAGCGCAAGCGAACCGGCAGTTTCTGCGACATGATTAGATAAGCTAAACCAAAAGCGATTGCTGCTCCGCCCATGTCTTTCTTCATGTAGCGCATGCCCACGGCACTTTTTAGATTTAGACCACCACTGTCGAAGGTGATGCCTTTGCCGACCAGGGTGACCTTCGGGTGACTTTCGTCACCCCATGTCAGATCGATTAGACAAGGTGGGTCAAGGGCTGCGCGTCCAACCGCGTGAATGGCCCCGCAGTTGTTGTCGAGTAACTCATCACCCACCATTGCTTTGCAGGTTGCATCAAATTCATCTGCTAGGGCTAGCGCCTCTGCCAGTAGATGGCTGGGTGCAAGGTCTGCTGCTGAGGTGTTGATTAAATCTCGGCTCAGGCAGGTGGCGTGCACGGTTGCAATGACCTTGGCTGGATTGTTCATGTCCGAATTCGCGCTCGGCAATAGTAGCTGTGCAGGGGTGCGCTTGGCATTTTTGTAGCGTGTAAATTGGTAAGCACCGAGACCCCATCCCACCAATTGCAAATCTGAGACCGGGGTGTCCATGCAATATTCCCCTTCGGGTAGGCTCATGGGCAGATGTCCCAAGGTGTTGAGATCTTCGCTGCCATCCCAGCCGACTACGACAAAACTGTTGGTGTTGTCTTCTAACCAGGCTACCTGCTTCGGCTTGGCGGTAAAATTCTGCCGTTCCAGCCAGGTTTGGGACGCTTCAGGCAATGCAGCGCGCCACTCATCGAACTCCTCGGATTTTACCAACCGAATACCAGTTGGATCGTCTGCCTTGGTCAGCAAATTGGTTGTGATGGTGTCGTACATTATTGGTCTTACACAGCAACAAGCGCGTAGTGTAGTGATCGCCAGCCAATATTGTTACAAAAAAGTGATGTAATAGAGCAGCTTATAGCTGCTGAAGCGGAATAGCCTTCAGCCCCAAATTGTTTTTATCTAAGATGCGATCGGCGCGATAACTGGAGCGGACCAAGGGGCCAGAAGCAACTTCGGTGAAGCCCATGCGCAGACCGAGCTTGCGATAATGCGCAAATTGTTCAGGAGTCACCCAGCGATGAATGGGCAGATGGTTCTGCGTTGGCCGTAAATACTGTCCAATAGTGAGGACATCTACAGCGTGGCTTCTCAGGTCGGCCATGGTTTGTTCGATTTCACTGTCGGTTTCACCCAAGCCCACCATCAGACTGGATTTGGTTAGCAGGTCGGCTGCAAGTGACTTGGCATGAGCCAGCACTTCGAGGGTTTGTTTATATCCTGCGCGCGGATCTCTCACCCTCTGGGTCAGTCGTTCTACGCATTCAATGTTCTGCGCAAAAACATTTACCCCAGCGTGTACCACCGTGGCAACGGCAGCTTTGCTTCCGGAAAAATCTGGGGTGAGTGCCTCTACAGCCGTCCCAGGGTTTTTCTTTTTGATGGCGACCATGCAATCTGCATAGTGTTGCGCGCCACCGTCTGCTAGATCGTCTCGATCAACGGAAGTCAGTACCACGTAGCGTAGCTTCATCAAACGTACTGACTGGGCTGCGTGGGCGGGTTCATTTGGGTCCAGGCGGCCTTTTGGATTGCCTGTGTCTACTGCGCAAAACTTGCACGCCCGGGTACAGACAGAGCCCATCAACATGATGGTTGCGGTGCCATGACTCCAACACTCACCAATGTTGGGGCAATGGGATTCTTCGCAAACCGTGGCGAGATGGTTTGCGTGTACCGTCTCACGAACTATTTGAAATGCCTTGCCACCGCCAATTTTTACCCGCAGCCAGGGCGGTTTGCGATCCACGGGATAGGCACAAACTTCCTCTTGGTTGGATCGCGTGTTTGGGTTGTTTGATGGGGCGGCTCTTTTTATGCCGTCTTTTATGGCAACCACACCATCGGCGGTGCGAAATTTGTCGCCGCTAGAAGCTGTCGGGTTGAAAGTATCGTGCATGAGTAAATTCTAGCATGCGAATTTAGTTGTCGTAGTCCTGAAATTGTAGGTTGTGCAGGGTGTAGTACAGGCCTCGCAAATCTAGCAGTTCTTGGTGAGTGCCAATTTCCGCTACTTTGCCGTCCTGCAGGACCAGCACTCGATCAGCTTCTTGAATGGTTTGTAAGCGGTGCGCGATTAAAATTGATGTCCGACCCTCGGTGAGCCGCAGCAGGGCCTCTTGGATAAGGAGTTCTGTTTCAGTGTCTATATTGGCGGTGGCCTCATCGAGGACTAAGATCTCAGGGTCTGCAGCAAGCACGCGGGCAAACGCGAGCAATTGGCGTTGTCCTTGAGACAAATTGTTGCCTCGTTCGGTGAGCGTAGTGTCATAACCCCGGGGCAGGTTCTGAATAAATGCATCGGCGTTGACAGTTTTGGCCGCCTGAATTGCTCGATCCATGCTGATGCCGGGATTCCCAAGAGCGATGTTGTCGTAAATAGAGCCTGAAAAAATATGAAAATCTTGTAGGACAACACCAACTCGTCGTCTCAAGTCATGAGAATGGATATGATTTAAATCGATGCCGTCGAGATAAATTTGATCATCTGCGAAATCGTAAAATCGACTCAGCAGGCGAATCAGAGTGCTTTTGCCGGAACCGGTGGGTCCAACAATGGCGAGCTTTTCGCCCGGAGCGATGGTGAAAGACACATCTTTAAGAACAGCAGTGCCGACATCGTATGAAAAATTCACCTGGTTAAAACGAACTTCTCCGGCGAGACGTGCTGGCAACTTTACTGGGGTATGGGGTTCATGGATTTTTTCGTCCCAGTCCATGGCCTGAAATATACGTTCACCACTAGCCATGGCACGGAAAAGAATATTGGTTTGTTCACCTAGAACGACCACCGGATGAAACAACATACCAATAAACTGAGTGAATAGAACCATCTCACCTAACGTCATAGATAAGTCGGCCACCTGCCCAGCCGCATACCAAATGATGACACCGATGGCTGCGTGGGAGAGGCTGTCAGTAAAACTACCATAAAAAGTCTCGACCCGCGCAGAGCGCAGTTCATAGTCTCGATTGTTCTTATTTATCTGTGTATATCGATCCAAATTGTAAGTTTGCCGATCAGATAATTGCACAACTTGTAGACCTGCCAAATTTTCTTGTAGGTTTTGATTCAACGCGGAGAGCGTCTGTCGCACTTGACGAAAAAGGTGGCGGGTTAGGCTACGAAAGTAATAGGTAGCCAAACCAAGGATTGGGAGTGCCAGCAGCAGTATTAAAGTGAGCTCAGCGTCGATTGCGAACATTACGGTGAGGGCGACGAAGAAGGGTACAAATTCACCGATCAGTGCGCCCAGTCCGCGCAATAATTCGAACAATGCCTCAACATCATTCACCACCCTGGTCATGACTCGACCTACCGCAACCCGATCGTAAAAAGAGGATGGTCGTGTTTCTAAGTGGGTGAATAAATCCAGGCGAAGGTCTCGTAAGCCTTTGATGACTGCGCCGATTAAGGTCATCCGGTGGGCGTGGCCAGTGACCGCACTGACAATTTGTACAACACCATATAACAGGCAGGCAGCCAGTAATGGGTGCCAGCCCAAGCTTTGTGCAAGCCAGGTATTTAATTCTATAAGACCAAAATCTGCAGTGTCTGCATCAGCAGTGCCTCGTAGTATATGATCGATGGCGAGGAGCGATATGATCATGGGTAACAACACTTGCAGTGTTGAAGCGACCAATACCAAGATGCCGCTGATGAACAGTGACATCTTATAAGGCTTCAGCCAATGCAGGAGCCGACGTAGTAAACTCAGATTCAGCACCGCGCCACTAATGTCTGCGTCAAACATGGCATAGTCGCGTTTGGGTGTGTTGGGCTGCATTACCGCGAACCCCGAGCCTGAGCAAACGCTTCGTCTTCAGCACCTTCTCGTTGCACGCGCTCTAATTCGGCGTAATAACCACCGGCAACAACTAGATCGTCATGGCTACCCATCTCTAATATTTGCCCTTCATCGAGTACGATGATGCGATCTGCATGCCGTGTTGTACTGACTCGATGGGATACTAATATTGTTGTCTGGTGTTGGCGAAGGCGTTTCAACTCCGACAATATGTGCTCTTCGGTTTCAGTATCTACCGCTGAAAAGCAATCGTCTAAGATGAGTACGGGTGCGTGACGAATGAAGCCACGGGCTAAAGTAGCCCGTTGTTTTTGCCCACCAGACAGTGTGACGCCACGTTCGCCAACTAGCGTGTTGAGTTGATCTGGAAAACTTTCGATGGTCGATTTTAGATCAGCAGACGCCACTGCTTGCCATATCTCATCCAGGGTCCGATTCGGATCATCGTAGGTGAGGTTGTCTTTAAGCGGTTGCGCAAATAGAAATGGATCCTGGGGAACCATAGCCACTTGTACCCGGAGCTGGGCTAACGGGTAGTTGCGCACATCAATATCATCAATGTAAATACTACCGGGTGCAGGATCGATAAGACGAACCAGTTGCTTCAACAGAGTGGTTTTGCCTGCGCCAACACGGCCCATGATGGCGATGGTTTCGCCTTTGCAGATATCTAAACTGATGTTGTGGAGTACCTTTGCTTGGCTATCTGGATATTGGTAGCTCAGGTTTTTCAAGACAATTTTTCCACTGATCATGCTGGGTGCGCTAGCGTGTGGGTTGTCGTGAATTTCGGGTTCTAGGTCGAAAACATCATGCAACCTGTCACTGGCTACTGCCGCACGTTGGAACAGGTTGACGATCATGCCGGCCACTCGAAAGGGCTGAACCACCATGCGCACAAACATAAAAAAGGCAACAAAGTCTCCCAGAGCCATACTTCCATCTAGTACTTGGTAACCACCGTAGCCGAGGATGGTGAGTGAGCAGACAGACGCTAACGTGGGCATCCAAGCTTCCATGGCCGAATTCACTCTACTTTGCTTATAAAAAGCATCTGCATAATGTTGGTTGGTGTTAGCGAAACGATCGATTTCGTTTTGTTCCTGCACCATGGCTTGAATGGTGCGTATACCCGAAAGATTCTCTTCAACATGAGTAGCCATGTCGGACAAACGATCTTGTACGTTCTTTGAAGCTACCCCCATGTGGAGTGAGGAGTGTTGTGCATACCAGAAAACAAATGGCATGGGAGGTAGCAGCAATAACGTCAATGTAGGCGAGTAGTAGAACATGGCAGCAAAGCCGAACAGCGACGCATATACCAGGATAACAACTAAGATTGTACCCATGGCGATTAAGCGCTGGATCAGTGATATGTCAGCTACCGCCCGGGTCATCATGTCGCCGATGGTGTGTTTTGAGAAAAATTCAGAGCCCTGATCTTGCAGACACCTGTATAGATGTTGTCGCAGATCATAGGCAACATTGAGAGCTACCTTGCGAACACTGTAGCGAGCATAAGTGACTACACCGTAACGCAAGATGACAGCGCCAATTATGCCTAAGATATAAAATGTTAGGTCGTAATCACCTTCGATCATCGAGTTGATGCTTGCGCCGGTTAAGAAGGGCACCATTGCTTCGAAGAAACGTGAGACGCCAAAGGCCACAATCCCCGAGGAAAGCTGCAGCTTGTAAGGTTTAACGAACGGTTGTAGCCGCTTGATCGAAGCTATCAAAATTGAACCGGCGCGGCCTAAAATCCAGCGTTGTGAGGGGTGCGAGGAAACGGAATAACATCGCGTATATTGTCCATGCCTGTGATGTATAACACTAAGCGCTCAAAGCCTAGCCCGAAACCGGCATGAGGAACCGTGCCGTAGCGACGCAGGTCACGATACCACCATAGTTCATTGCGTAGTTGCTCATCGTTCATGCGTGCGTCCAACACTTCAATACGTTCTTCACGTTGACTGCCGCCAATAATTTCCCCCACTCCAGGCACCAGTACATCCATAGCAGCGACGGTTTTATCGTCATCATTCAAGCGCATGTAGAACGCCTTGATCTCTTTGGGATAGTCGGTGACCACTACCGGGCCACCAACTACCTCTTCGCTGATGAAACGTTCGTGTTCAGATTGTAGATCGGCACCCCAGGTGACTGGATATTCAAATTTTTGCTTGGCTTCTAACAGTATTTTTACAGCGTCGCTGTAGGACATTCTTTGAAAAGGCGTTCTGACAATATGCTCCAGTCGCGAGGTGATGTCTTTATCGATGTGTTCAGCAAAGAAAGCCATGTCATCTGCACAGCGTGTGGTGACTTTGTTCACCACGTATTTTAGGAAATTTTCAGCTAGATCAGCGTTGTCAGCCAAATTTGCAAAGGCTACTTCTGGCTCGATCATCCAAAACTCTGCCAGGTGTCGACTGGTGTTTGAGTTCTCTGCTCTGAAGGTTGGGCCAAAGGTATAAACCTTACTTAGTGCACAACAATAACTTTCCAGGTTTAGTTGTCCAGAAACAGTGAGGAAGGTTTCTGTCGCAAAAAAATCGTCGGTGTAGTCTGAACCCGGGTGGTTGACGTGATCTAAGGTTGAAACGCGAAACAGTTCACCGGCGCCTTCGCAGTCACTGGCGGTGATGATAGGCGTGTTCACCCAGAAAAAATTATTGTCATCGAAATAACTGTGCACAGCTTGTGAGATGGCATGCCGCACCCGAGCTATAGCACCAAAGGTATTGGTACGCGGTCGTAAATGAGCAACCGTGCGAAGAAACTCAAACGTATGGCGCTTTTTGCTGATGGGGTAGGATTCCGGATCGTCTACCCAGCCTAACACCTCTACCGCACTCGCTTGAATTTCTCGGTCTTGGCCCTTGCCTTGAGATTCCACCAATTTGCCTTGCACGATAACGCAGCATCCGGTCCCCAGTTCGGTGATCTCGCTTGCATAGTTGTCAATGTCTCCATCAACAACCGCCTGAATTGTATCGAAGCAAGACCCGTCGTGCAGGTGCAAGAACGAAAAACCACCTTTAGAAGTACGCCTGGATCGCACCCAGCCGCGGATGGACACCTGGCTACCTAGATCAATTTGATGACCGAGAAGTGACTTTATAGACACTGATGGAGTATTTGTCATGGCAATACAACTGCGCTGAGTAACCTACTATGATAGCTGTGCCTCAGCTCATAATCATCATGAGCAGCAGATTTCTCCACACTTTCTATGCTTTGCGTTGTCATATGCATATGCTCTGTTAAATGGAGGTAGGTGTGCGTATCAGCTTTATAATCGGTGCAGTATTGATTGCAGCTATTGGAATTTTCGTTTTTCAGCAGTGGCCCCACTGGTTTCCTGCTGAGGTACCCAGCAAAATGACCCGTGCGCAGGCGCAACAGCCAAGCAGTTCACAACCACCACTTGTACTACCTGCTGCGAGTACACCGATGACATCAAAAGGTGATGCAATGGACACGGGTGAAGCCACAGTGCTGCGACCCGAACCATTGCCGCAACTCGATCAAAGTGATGAATTTGTTCGCCAGCGTATTGCAGATTGGTCTCTGCCGGCTGCATGGTCAGCACGCCCAGATTTATTATCGCGCTTGGCTGTGATCATTTTAAACACCGCAGACGGCAGTATTGCCCGCCGCCAGTTGGGTTATTTAGCGCCGAAATCTAAGTTTCAAGTTGAAAAAGTTGGTGAGCTAACGTTTATCCATCCACAGTCCTATGCCCGCTATGATGTCCTGGTGGCAGCACTCACCAGCGTGCCGCCAGAAGCTGCGGCGAGGTTATTGCAGCACTTGTCGCCGTTGCTGCAGCAGGCACTAGCGCGGTTGGGTGATCACCGCAAAGTGGATTTAGTGGTTGCCCAGGGTTTAGATCGAATCAGCCAATTGCCAGAAGTGAGTGGCAGTGTAGAGGTGCTTCAGCCCAAAGTGATGTACACCTATGCAGATGAAAAGCTAGAGGCAATGCCAGAATTTGAGAAGCAAATGCTGCGTTTCGGCGTGCAAAATATTCGCAAACTAAAAACCTACGTGCAGGTGTTTAAGGCTCAGTTGGCATCCTTGTGACGGAAATATTCCGCAGGGCGGTGAGATCTGTTGTCGATTTAAAAGGTGTGTGTTGCTCAACGTAGGCAAGATCTTGTTCTACATATTGTCTTTCATCGTCTAGAAACTTCGAAACAGCATCTCTAAAACCCGGATCTGCTATCCAGTGAGCGCTGTAAGTTGCTTGGGGTAAGTATCCTCGTGCTACTTTATGCGCACCTTGGGCGCCGGCTTCTACTTTTTTTAGCCGCCGGGAAATTGCGAATGCGATGGCTTGGTAGTAACACACTTCGAAATGCAGAAAACGGTGGTCTTCAATACAACCCCAATTGCGCCCGAAGAGGGTGTCTTCACCGATGAAATTAATGGCTCCTGCAATATATCGGCCTTCGCGCTTTGCCATGATGAGTAATATGTCTTGGGCCATGGTGTCGTTGATCTCGGAGAAAAATCGACGCGTCAGGTACGGGTTACCCCACTTGCGTGAACCGGTATCGACGTAAAATCCGTAGAAGGCATCCCAGTGTTCTTCAGTGAGATCATTACCAGTTAGCCATTCAATTTCTATCCCGTTGGCAACGGCGTCGCGTCGTTCACGGCGGATATTTTTACGCTTTTTTGCAGCCAAAGTGTCTAAGAAGTCGTCAAAAGTATCGAAGTCTCCGTTGTGCCAGTGAAACTGTTGGTCTATGCGTTGTAAAAAACCAATCTTACCGGCTTGGTTCCACTGGTTTTCCCGGGCGAACGTCATGTGGATGGAAGAAACTTTAATTTGCTGTGCAATCTGCATACAAGCACCCAGTAACATGCTCTCATGTTCGGGATCAGCACGCGGAGTCAGTAAACGAGGTCCGGCTGCCGGGGTGAAAGGCACACTAATTTGTAGTTTAGGGTAATAACTTCCACCTGCGCGTTGCCACGCATCTGCCCAACCGTAGTCGAACACATACTCGCCTTGGGAGTGGTTCTTCACATACATGGGTACTACGCCGATCAGGGTTTTGCCCTGTTGTAGTTTTAAGTGGAAAGGTTGCCATCCAGTTTCGGCGCACACACTACCGCTGACTTCTAGTGCGTTGAGAAACTTGTGAGTCAGGAATGGGTTGTACGGATAGGCTAGTGTACAACTGTCCCACTCTTGGGCATCAATCTCGCTAATGTTGTGTAATATAGTTGCGGTACTTTGCTTCAAGAACATTCCTTGGGTTCAGCAACATTGTAAATCAATACCAGCTAGAACACCCCTAGATCAATACCAGCGGCCATGGTCATACCTAGTTGCTCGCATAGAGCTAGAATTTGGTCATCTACTTCACCAATGCTGATGACGGGCTGTTGTACTTTTGTGAAAGGATAACCCTTAGCAATACGCTCGAAAGCGCGTACTGCACCGCTGCCATCGTTACCGGCGGAAATAAACAATGCGTAGGGTAAGGGTGAAATTTTTCCTTCTACCTCGTAGAACGTTCGGTCTAAGAAATCTTTGACGGCTCCAGACATGTAGCCAAAATTTTCCGGTGTGCCGACCAAAAGACCATCTGCCCATAACAAATCTTCCGCGGCAGCATTACTAGCAGTTGTCATACGCACATTCACTGGCTCCAAATCTGCGTGTTGAGTACCTGCAAAAACAGCCTTGGCCATTTGCGCCGTGTGTCCCGTTTTGCTGTGGTAGACGATGAGTAGATGTTTCAATTTGGATTGCCGTTGCGACCGCATACTTAGACAAGACTCTTAAGTATACTCAGCGTCCGCGCAAAAGTAGTGTGTCTTCCATGTCGGTAAATCTAGAAAATATCCAGGCTGCCCAGCGCAGACTCAAACATAATATTGCCACCACGCCCTGCGAACAATCCATCACACTGTCTGCACAGCTGGGCTTTGAGCTATATATTAAGTTTGAAAATCAACAGTTTACGGCGTCTTTTAAAGAACGAGGTGCGCTGAATTGTTTGCTCAAGCTGGGAGACAAAGCGCGGCGTGGTGTGATTGCAATGTCGGCAGGCAACCATGCGCAAGCTATCGCCTACCATGGGCAACGCCTTGGCATTCCCACCACTATCGTGATGCCTCGCACCACCCCCAACGCTAAAGTTGAAGCCACTCGTGTGTTTAATGCCAAAATCATCCTGCATGGTGACCAGTTCGATGAAACTCTGGCCTTCACTTTAGCGGCAGCTCGAGATCGCGACCTTTGCTTGGTGCACCCATTTGATGATCCTCATGTTGTGGCAGGACAAGGCACCGTTGCACTTGAGATTCTGGATCAAGTGAAAGATCTAGATGTGATTGTGGTGCCGGTAGGAGGAGGAGGGCTTATTGGCGGCGTTGCGACGGTGATTAAGACGCTGCAACCTCAGATCAAAATTATCGGCGTTCAAATGGAACGGTTCGCTGCAGCCCATGCCGCATTCTATGACAAAGATCTTGCGCGAAGTATCCACATCTCAACGGTTGCTGAGGGTATTGCGGTTAAGTCGCCTGGCGAACAGACCATGGGATTGATTCGGCAATATGTAGACGAGGTCCACTTGGTCAGCGAGACACAGGTTGAACAAGCCATATTCGATTTGTTGGAGATTGAAAAAACTGTGGCAGAAGGGGCTGGTGCCGCGCCATTAGCCTGGTTGAGGAAGATCGCTCAGCACAGTTCATGTTTTCAAAACAAAAAGGTTTGTATGATTCTCAGTGGTGGAAATATAGACATGATGATCATGTCTTCGGTTCTGCAGCGTGGTTTGGTTCGATCTCACCAATTGGTGAGATTGCAAGTTGAAATTCCAGATACCCCGGGTGCGTTGGCAGATTTAACCACTATTGTGGGTGGCCTAGACAGCAATATTATGGACATCCAGCATCAACGTGCATTTGGTGCTTCTTCTGTACGTGCCACTCTCGTCGAGTTGGTGTTGCAAATGCGTGGAGAGGAGCAGCAAAGCAATGTCACGGCGGCATTAGTTGCCGCCGGTTATGAAGTGCGAGACATGAGTTAATCGATCTGTCGGCTCGATTCGCCCTCTGTTAACTCTCTTGTTAACCTTGTCGGGCCAATTCTGCCAACTGTGCGTATTTGTCTAGGCGAGGCAATGTTTTGTCTGCTGTTTCTGAAGGCAAGTTGAATATCAGATGGTCGAAGCCTCGCTCGATTTGCGTGCGTAACTTATCGATGTCGTTTGGTGCCCCAAACAATGCCAGATCGAGGTCTTTGATATGCCGCCCCTTTGCCTCTAGTGCACTTTTCATTCTGTCCATGTTGCCAGATCCTAAGCCACCAATGGGCATCCAGCCGTCTGCGTATTCTGCTACGCGGTCAAATACCCAACGAGAGTTTGCACCGATCCAAATGGGCGGTCCACCCGCTTGCACCGGCTTTGGATAAGACCACAACGGCTCGAAATTCACCCACTCACCATGAAACTCTGCTGCTTCATTGCTCCAGATGGCTTTCATCGCAAGTACTTTTTCGCGTAGTTGGGCCCAACGATTGGCATAGTCAGCGCCATGGTTCTCCATTTCTTCGCGATTCCAGCCAGCCCCAATACCAAGAATAAATCGTCCGTTTGAAATCATGTCTAGGGAGGCGACTTCCTTGGCTAAAGTGATGGGGTCACGTTCAATGACCAAGCAAATGCCAGTCCCCAGCTTAATGCGACTAGTGACAGCGGCAGCTGCGCCCAGTGCTACAAATGGATCGTGGGTGTGCCAATACATTTCAGGCAAGTCAGTGCCGCCTGGGAAGGGGGTTTTTCGGGAGGTTGGAATATGTGTGTGTTCTGGAAAAAATAAGCTGTCTAAGCCGCGTTCTTCAATGGCTATGGCAAGCTCAACAGGTTGCATTGAATAGTCTGTAGGGAACATCGTGACCCCAAATTCTTGAGTTTCTCTAAACGCCATGGTTGATCCTTAGGATGGTTGATAATTTAAAAGACAAATAATAGTGGGTAGAAGTTGCTAAAGGTTTGAAAAGTCGCCGTGGCGACCTTTGCCTGCGGCGAACCGTGCAGCACCTTGTTTTGTTTCTCCTGAACGAATAACTTCCAAACCGAGTTCTGTTTCTTGTTGCAAAGCGATGTCGAGATCTTTGTCCCATTGCTGATAAGAGGACATTCTGTCGCTGCGCATACACATTTGAGGAAATTGGCAAAGATCGTTGGCCAACTCCAACGCAGTTGTGAGTGCTTGCCCCGGTGGGGTTAGTCGATTAGCCAGGCCCAGTCGTTGCGCTTCATTGCCACTAACCCCGCGACCAGTGAGAATGAGGTCCATGGCATGGCTGTGGCCCAACAATCGAGTTAAGCGAATAGTTCCGCCATCAATGAGGGGTACCCCCCAACGTCGGCAATAGACGCCAAATACTGCATCTTGCGCAGCGACTCTTAAATCACACCAAGCGGCCAATTCGAGCCCTCCGGCGACTGCAAACCCCTCAACCGCAGCAATCACAGGTTTGTTGAGCAACATGCGTGTAGGACCCATGGGACCATCGCCGTGGGTTCGAACCGTGTTGCCTTTGCCAGCCGCAACTGCCTTGAGATCGGCGCCAGCGCAGAAAGTATCTTGTGCGCCGGTTAAAATAGCAACGTAGCTTTGATCGTCTTCTTCAAATTCACGAAATGCAGCGGCTAGTTTCTGTGCGGTTGGCCCGTCGACAGCATTTCGTGCATGCGGACGATTAATAGTGATGACGCGTACGCACTCAATCTGACTGACGTCGATGCTCATAGCTGGGTTCCCATGTATACATGCGTTAAAGAGTATATTACTTTGAATGGAAGTATTGATGCAGATGTAGATGGAAAAGGAGAAGGTTCTCATGAGATTAAATACACCACGGATTAAGCCATTGGAAGCAGCAGACTGGTCTGAGCAAGCGCAAGAAATGATGCAGCCCTTTGTGCAGCAGGGGAACATTTTCAATATCTTTAAAACATTGGTCCATCATCCATCTTTGGCGAAACGCTGGATGGTATTTGCAAATCATATCTTGGGTAAATCGACACTCAGCGCTAGAGATCGAGAGCTGGTCATATTGCGCATAGGGTATTTGTGCCAGGCAGGGTATGAGTGGGGGCAACATGTGCAAATAGCGCGACGTATCGGCATGAGTGATGATGAAATTCGCAGTGCTCAAAGCGGTCCGGAAACTTCTGGCTTGAGTGAGTTGGATAAATTGTTATTGGCCGCAACAGATGAGCTACATGCCGATGCGCATGTTACCGATGCGACGTGGGAAGGTCTGATAAAACACTACAATACTCAGCAGATGATGGATTTAGTATTTACTGTTGGGCAGTATAATTTGGTCTCTATGGCACTCAACAGCTTCGGCGTGCAGTTAGACAAGGGCCTGCCAGGGTGGGACATATAAAATGGCCTCCGCAGCTGCAGGTCGATTGGCAGGTCGATTGGGAGGTAAAGTAGCCATCGTTTCCGGCGGGGGACAAACCCCAGGTGAAACCATCGGTAATGGTCGGGCGACGGCATTACGCTTCGCCCAGGAAGGCGCTGTGGTGGCAGTACTTGATCGGCGCTTGTCGTCCGCACAAGATACCGTTGATCTTATAACTAATGCAGGTGGGCAAGCAAAGGCGTACGAGCTCGACATCACCGATGAAAAAGCCTGTATCGAAGTTATAAATCAGGTGATTTCGCAGTACGAACACATCGATATTTTGCATAACAATGTGGGTATTGGCATCAATGATGCCGGCCCAGGGCGGGTTGAAGAGGACGCGTGGGATCGCATTTTTGATACCAACACCAAGGGCATCATGTTCATGTGCAAAGCCGTAATAGGTCATATGCGAGACCGCGGACAGGGCGTCATAACCAATATTTCATCAGTAGCTGCGGTATGTAGTGCCAGCAATATCACTGCATATAAAGCCTCGAAGGCCGCACTAAATGCGTATACCCACGCTTTAGCTATGAGCCATGCAAAACATGGTATTCGAGCTAATGTCATTATGCCGGGTTTAATGAATACACCGATGGCCATTGAAGGTTATGTAAATGCTGGGCAAGAGCGATCGGAAGTAATTGCTCGGCGCGATAGGGCAGTACCGTTGGGGAAAAAAATGGGGTCGGCGTGGGATGTGGCTAACGCAGCACTTTTTCTAGCGTCTGACGAAGCCGGGTTCATTACTGGTGTTGCATTACCAGTAGATGGTGGGCAATCAGCTAAAATTGGTTAGGAGAGAATTTTTTACTTATAAAGAATTGGTATAAAAAAAGGGCAAAACCAACCTTTTTGACTGTGTAGCTAGGGCTAACTTTACTTTATTGCTCATTTATTCTGATTTTTACAAGGATTTTGTCACTTTGTGTAACAAATTGGTTGACTCATGGACTACCATAAAAAAGAATAAGGCTTGGCATATGTTTATGCACGTTTGTACGGATCAATACCAACCGAGGCAGGAGATAACATCAATATGCGAATGGTCACCGGAATAATTGGCTGCGCTTTACTCGTATTTGCCATCTTACATGCGTTTATTCCAAACCATGCGCTGTACATTCTTATCTACGGCACAGGTGCCTTTTTTGCCTTCCTAACACTTCGTCTAAGTGCCAACCTATTTCTGGTGCGGGTATTTGCTATTGGCACCACCGCAGCTATGTTTTTCTACTTTGCGGGTTTCTTCCGCATGACCCAGCACTTTACTGAGTCATGGCATAGTAGTGGTGCTGCGCTGGAAGGCATTGGCATGTTATTGGCTGGTTTTGCGATGATTCCAGTCTTATCTTGTTTTAGCTGTATGCTCAAAGCAGATTGTCGCGAGCATATGCTAGAGCACATGCAGGAGCACAAGAAAAAGAAGCAGGCAGAGCAAAAGCGCCGCGCGTTCTTTAGCGTTCCCGATAGCGTTCAAGAACAATCTATCGGATCCTAACTTTGTGATCTAGGTCACCCTCCGACTATTTTTCGATACCCAAGTTCTAGTTACTCGAGTCAACCGTTAAGCGGTTGAAGCGTTCTATTCCTACATCGAACATTGAATGTAGGAGAACATCGTGGCTAACCCCTTTAGTTTGTTGCCGTTACAGCAGTCTTTGCAGTCTGTAGTGAACGTAGTCTTAGGCATTACTTTGGTCATCATGATTACGGTCGTGCAGGGCTGTGGTGGTGGCGGGAGTAGTAATAGTAGTAGCGCTACTAATAATCCTGGATCCAGTGAGCCGCCGCCGATTGTTTTGGGTGACTTGTTCATCGGTATCACCGACGCAGAAGGCGACTTCCTCAACTATGAAGTGACTTTACAATCGATCACCCTGGTTCGTGCCAACGGTGATGTTGTAGAAACGCTACCTTTGTCTACCCGCATAGATTTTACCGAACTCACAGAAGTTACTGAACTGCTGACCATTGCTACTGTGCCAGAGGGCGTATATGAATCGGTCGTCGTTCGTATGGATTTCAGCGATGCACAGATTGTTGTTCAAGATCAAAATGGCAGTGCTTTGATGGCAAACCCGGTTGATTTAAATGGCGACCCACTAGGGGTCACGGATATCACCTTGCAGTTGACTACCAGCGATGTGATTCGAATCTCTGCGGGGATACCTGCTGCTTTCAGCTTAGACTTTGACTTATCTGCGTCTAACCAAATTGACTTGCTGACGAGTCCACCCACGGTTGTGGTTGAACCTTTCTTGTTAGCCACACCGGAATTAGAAACGAATAGAGAGCATCGGGTACGTGGAGTACTTGATGAGGTCAACGTTGCTGCAGGTGAAATTGCGCTTAGGGTTCGACCATTTAGACATCGTACCGGCCAATTTGGTCAGTTTCTGCTCAGCGTAAATGATGAAACCCAGTACGAAATTGATGGCCAAGGTTACACCGGTGACGCAGGTTTGGATGCGATGGCGTTGCTGAATGTAAACACACCAGTGATAGCCAACGGGGCTATTGCGGCTACTGGCATGATGGCCCACACAGTGCTCGCAGGCAGTGCGGTGCCCTGGAGTGATGCAGATGTTGTTGTTGGTGTGGTGAGTGCCCGCGTGGGCGAGATCTTAAGCGTAAAGGGTGCACATGTAGAGTTTGCGGATGGAACTCGAATCTTCCGCGGTAATTTCGCCATTAGCCTTAGTGATGCGACCAGCGTATCTGCACCAGGCGTAGACAACGCAGACATTACAATCCAGAGTATTTCAGTTGGCCAGCGTGTGGTTGCTTGGGGTGAGTTCGCAGACGATGAGACCTTGGTTGCTAGCCGGGTGCG
>JAADHW010000262.1 GCA_013151695.1 Gammaproteobacteria bacterium | reverse complement strand
TAATTGGTTCTACAGGTGGCACATACGGGTCGCCGTAGTAAAAGTCTCGGTCCGCAAATGCGTAATTCATCACCTGATACAACTGATGAATATAGTTGGCACTATTAAAACCAAGCTGACGCAAGTTCAAGTGTTCCGCCAAATTTAACGACTGCAACATAACAGGACCTTGCACCCAGGTGTTGAGCTTATAGACGTCAATGCCCTTATAGTTTGTGGTTACCGGTTCTTCAATATGAACTTGCCAATTCGATAGATCGTCTAACGTATGTAACCCGCCTAGTGCCTGAGATCCAGCGACAAACCTTGCCGCTATGTCACCGTGATAGAATCTTTTGTAGGCTTGCAGAATCGCGTCTCGACGACCCATACCACTGGCCAACGCCTGCCTCTCTGCTTCGACCAGTTGTTGTAAGGTGTTGAGCAGGTCTGGCTGGCGAAACACTTCGCCTGGATTGGGCGCCTCTCGCGCTTCTCCCGGATGTACTAAAAATAGTTTGGCTGAACTTGGCCACTTACGAATTTCTTCTTTTTGTCGTTCTATCGAGTTCGCGGTTTGTGCCTCCATGGGGTATCCCTCTGCCAGTTCCATCGCTGGCGCCAAAATATCAGCGAGAGACATCGTCCCGTACTCCGCCAACATCACCATCAAGCCGCCGGGTGTACCCGGCGTTACTGCGGCGAGAGGTCCGTATTCAGGTGGATGAGTCATACCCAGGCTCTTGAAATAAGCAGGCGTTGCACCGGTCGGTGCAGTACCCAGTGCGTTGATGGCAATGACCCGCTTTTCGATGGGGTGATAGATCAAAGCCTGGGTTTCACCACCCCAGCTGAGAACATCAAACATTGTTGAAGTAGCCGCCAACATGGCACAAGCAGCATCTACTGCATTACCACCGGCGTGAAACATCCGCGCCCCTGCAGTGGCTGCCAATGGTTTACCGGTGATCGCCATCCAATGTTTGCCATGTAACATTGGTTTAACGGTGGCGGATACTGAATTTGTCGCGAGCAAGGTGACCAACACCACTAGAACAGACCAACCTCGATGTAAGTCGACTGACCCCTTACTTATCACTAAAATATGCCCCTATGGCTGTTATCAACTTAGATTCCGCAACGGATATTACCCACTTTAGATACTATTTCATCAATGATTCGACCATTTGAACCGCCTGATGAGGCGCGGGTCGCTGACATTTGGTATCAAGCAGGCTTAGCCGAATACAGCTATCTACCGGCATTCCAGGCTTTAGACGGCGCCCAAGCACGGAAAATATTTCATGACATCATCGCCAACGAGTGTGATATTTGGCTTGAGGTTGAAGGACCGAACATCCGCGGTTTTGTCGCCCTGAAGGCCTCTTACGTTGATCGACTATACGTAGACCCGCTAAGCCAGCGCGTCGGTGTTGGCAAAACCCTTATACATTACGCCAAAACACTGCAACCCCAAGGCTTAGAATTACATACCCACCAGCAAAATACCCGCGCCTGTCGATTTTACCAATGCCTCGGCTTTAAGGCTGTAAAGTATGGTGTCAGCCCGCCCCCCGAACTGGTCGCAGATGTTGAATACCACTGGCGTCCTGAGATTACGCTCTGCAACCCAGAGCGTTTTATGCCATCTAACTAGTTGCCGGTGGCTTTGTTGTTCCGCATACAAACTGGGCCACATTGGAGGTTGGACATTGTCTTTCCTAAATTGGTATTTCGAGTCAGAATACCCATTCCAGAAATATACGGTTGGCGAACCTTTCGCCCATAAATAGCCGATGCTACATATATCTAACTTGTTCCACCTCGCGCTATTTATAGTTTATGGGTGGCTGTTGGCTTTCATGGGTAAAGATAGAAGGCGCACGAGATTACAATCCAGCTCAGTGATTATACAATTGTGCGTTGTGCTCATGTGCGTAGATCTTGCATTAGGGTACTTTGCCGTCGAACGTTATTACGGCTCAAGTATATCTGCCAGCTGGATATCCAAAACGGTACTTATATTCCCAGTAGTTCTCATATATGCAATGTGTATGATGTTTAGGGCACATCAAAAGAAGAACCACGATAAATGATCCGCCTTCTGGGCATCTCTGGCAGCTTACGCCAGGACTCAAGCAATACCCGGCTGATCGCGGCAGCGGCTGAACTCGCTCCTCATTCTGTGGAATTCGAGGTGACCAACATCATCGGTAATCTACCCCTGTTTAACCCAGATTTAGACATCACCAAAAATTCGTACTTAGTGCGTTGGGTTGACCAGGTACGCAGCACTCAAGGTCTGGTGATCTGCTCGCCAGAATATGCGCGAGGCTATCCTGGCGCGCTAAAAAACGCCTTTGATTGGCTGGTGGCCACTGATGCATTTGTCGATAAGCCGTTTATGTTCTTGAACGCATCTGCCCGCGCGCTTGTTTCGCGGCAGACGCTAACCACCGTGATCGAAACCATGTCAGGTATTCACGTCGAATCAGCAATGGCGACCGTTCCCTTACTAGGCACAAACAATCAAACACCCGAGATTGTGCAGAATGCAACGTTTGCAACAGTGATCAGATCTGCATTGATGACCTTTACAGCAGCTATTGAAGCGCAAGATCAAAACTTAACCGGAGCAGATGAATGAGCGGAATGGAGATTTTTACGCCGGTATTTGCCATGTTCATATTGACGTTATTGGTGTGGTTGTACATGTACGCCAAGCGCATCCCCTTCATCCTCAGCAATGATTTTTCCGACGAAGAAATGTCTCCTCTCGAGTTCATGCAGCGAACACCCCCAGATGTCGCCAACCCTTCGGATAACTTTAAAAATCTCTTTGAGATACCCGTTCTCTTCTACATCCTGTGTACATACTTGTTTGTCAGCCACAATGTCGACAGCACCTACGTCATCGCTGGGTGGATATTCTTCGGCTTTCGCGCACTGCACAGTGCCATGCATTGCACCGCAAATATCGTCATCATCCGCTTTTGGCTCTACTGTGGCGCCACCACTGTCTTTTGGTTCATGGTACTGCGCGCTGTAATTGAGCACCTAAGCGGTTAGCATGCTCACTCCGATCAAGGCAAATAAATGATGGACCCTAAAAAACTGCGCAGTCAGCACGACATCGAACTATCTACTCAACTACTTGAGGACCGAGAGGTCATAAAGGTCAACGAGCGCATCGCCAAACAAGTAGAAAAAGGTAATCTCGGAGTCCGCAGGCGCCTACTGTCTACATCTGTTCGCCTCAGTAAGACCATGGCGCGCGATTTACACAAAACCGCAGATGCTTGTATCGAAAAGCTGATGCTCGACATCCCATTGGAATTGTACGTCTTTCCGAGCCCAAGTTATAACGCTGCCTGCGTCAAACCAGAAGACGGTCGATTGTTTGTTATGTTCAGCTCATCAATATTAGAGGCATTTTCTCCAGAGGAAATTCGATTTGTTGTTGGTCACGAACTGGGGCACCATTTGTACAATCATCATGATATTCCTATTGGCTATATTATGCGTGGCAATAGCAGGCCGAACCCTCGCCTTGCTCTGACGTTAACCAGTTGGTCGCGCTATGCAGAAATCTCTGCTGACCGAGCGGGTGCTTATTGCGCCAATGATTTATCAGCGGTTGCGCATGCGCTATTCAAACTGGCTAGCGGATTGAGTGGCAGCTACGCCAACTTTTCACTGCAGGACTTTCTTGCACAAGTGGATGAGATGCAATTGGAAGATGGTCAGCCTGGTCAAGGTGCGCCGACAGAGGATTGGTTTCTAACACATCCATTCAGCCCTCTTCGGGTCAAGGCACTGAAACTGTTCCATGACTCCAAGTTAATGACCAGTGACGGCGAATCTGCACATGAGCTCGACTTGGATGTCGAAGGGCTAATGAGTCTCATGGAACCCAGCTACCTCGAAGGTAAAACAGATACCGCCGAAGCCATGCGCAGGTTACTGTTTGCAGCAGCCATCGCTGTAGCGGATGCCAGCGGTGGCATCTCCGATGAGGAGAAGGAAGTATTCGAAGAATTTTTTGGCAAAGCATCTTTCTCAGAAAAGTTGGACATCGAGCAAATCAAGAATGAAGTGCCGGACCGTGTTTCTTCAGCTAAAGAGCTCACGTCCATACCTCAGCGTATGCAAGTGATTCGTGATTTGTGCATGATTTCTCGCGCCGATGGACGCACCTCGTCACGAGAACAAGAGGTGATCTGTGAAATATCCAACAGTTTAGAGGTTCCCACCCTGTTTGTTGAAAAAAACTTGTCAGCAGATACCGAGCTAGACTAGAGCATGATCAAACGCTTTCTCCAGACCAGCGTTATTTTCTTGGTCGTCATTTTAGGTGTCACCGTAGTGGCTTTAGAGTCTTCGGGCGTAGTCCAGGTAGAAACTAAAACCAAGGAAAACAACCACCGTCAAACCCATGTATGGTTTGTACAAACATCCGAAGGGATATCGCTGGAGGCGGGCAATCCTTCCAATCCTTGGGTACAGGATTTAGAGGAAGCCCAAGTCCTTCGACTAAGTGGCGAAACACTAGACGGCCTATATCGGTTCACCAGAGACAAAAGTGACACTGGTCGAAAAGCGATTCGGAAACTCATGCGGGAGAAATACGGTTGGCGCGATAAGTGGATCAGTTTGCTCTTTGACGGCTCCCAATCGACGTGGCTCAAACTCATTAGAGTAGACTGATGGAGCACAACCTCGATCAAGCTCGCTATATTAGCCTGGCAACGTTTAGGAAGTCTGGTGAATCGGTGGCGACCCCAGTATGGTTCGCCCAAGTGGACGACGCTTATTACGTATTCAGCGCCGGCAGTGCTGGAAAGGTAAAACGATTGCGCAACAGTGGTGAAGCAAAAGTGGCAACGTGTGATATGGCAGGCAAGCTCGAAGGTCAGTGGTATGGTGCCAACGCGATTCTCCTGAATGATCCAGAAAGAAGTGATCTGATCAATGGCAATGTAGAAGAAATTGCCATCGCACTCGACGCACTAAGATCTAAGTACGGCCTGCAGATGCGCCTAGCCGATTGGGGTGCGAAGCTAACTGGTAAATACCACAAGCGAGCTTACATACGTTTCACGTTGAACCCGTAGGATTTAAACTATGGACAAAGCCGACAACTCATCCCAGCAAACACACTTCGAAGGCGGCTGTTTTTGTGGGGAGATTCGCTACCGTTTCGAGCAACCCATCATCACCACCGTTAACTGCCACTGCTCAATGTGTCGTCGAACCAGCGGCGCGCCATACGTAAGTTGGCTGGTCATACCGGTCGAACAATTTAGCTACACTCTCGGGCAGCCCAAGGTTTTACAATCTTCCACTGATGGTACACGTTACTTTTGTCATAACTGCGGCACACCCGTGGTCTGTATCAACGCTACCCACCCGCAATGGGTAGATGTGACCTTAGGCAGTTTGGATGACCCTGAATATTTTGTACCTGCTCAAGATGTGCACGATGACACACGACTAAGCTGGCTCGCACCCTAGAGGGGTTCTAGACGGAGAGGTACAGCATCGTCTCGGCCAAATAGAAAGCTTATATATTGATCAGCCCAACCATACTTTTTTGCCATTAGGTCATTAACCACAGCGCGCGAGCTCACGTCTGCTTGCACAACAACGTTAAACGACTTGTCGCCTCGCACAATTCCAACCTTGGGCTGGGTTGTAATTCCCTCGTACCATCCGGCTAGCGGTGACCCCGCTCGCAACCAGGCATCGCCTTCATGATCAACAACCCATAGTCGAACTTCTTGCGCATTACCCTGGGCATCTTTGATGCTGACCACCACCACCTCACCACTTTCAGCAGCAACAAACTGCACACCTAGCACCAAGACAAACAATGCCACGATGCTGCCTAATATTCTAAGTACCCACTTCATGACACGCTCCTAGTTCGATTCAAAGTACTAATGTCGCACGACAGCAGTAAAAGTTCGCTTACCGCGCAGTTTTTTCATGTACATGATCCACCAAGAACTTAACGTTATCTACAGGTGTTTCAGGAATGATGCCATGACCCAAGTTAAATATGTGGCCAGCTCTACCGCCAACTTCGTTAAGCAACTCATCAGTTTGAGTAGCAATCGTCGCCTTGTCTGCACATAGAACGATGGGATCAAGATTACCTTGTACCGCAGTGACGCCTAACTTTTGCCACGTTGCAAGCAGTGGTGTGCGCCAATCAAATGCAATCACGTCAAAACCTAAGGTCGCCACTTCTTCGAGCAAGTGGCCATTGCCCGTACCAAAGTAGATGACCGGCACTGTGCTTTGCAATTGTTCCAACATACTCTGCAAATGTGGTCGAACATAGATTCGAAAATCGCGGACAGATAGATTACCCACCCAGGTATCGAACAGTTGTACGGCTTCAACACCACTGGCTATTTGCAGCTGCAAATAGCTGACCAACTGCTTCACTAGCTTGGTTAACAATGCATCCCACAATTGGGGGGCCTCATACATCATTTTCTTCACGAAGACATAGTTACGAGAACCCTTGCCCTCAATGGTATATGACGCCAGCGTAAACGGAGCACCAGAAAAACCGATCAGCGCAATGTCTCCCGGCAGCTCAGGAAGGATGTTCTTTACAGTTTGTGCAATATACGGTGTCGCCTCACAAGCCGGTGCATTGACCAGCCGCGCTACATCCTTTGCGGTACGGACCGGATTGGCAAACACGGGTCCTTGACCGGCAACGTAGTCGAGTTCTAAACCCATAGGTTCCATGATAGGTAAAAGATCTGCAAACATTATCGCTGCATCTACACCTAAAATTCGCTGAGCATCTAGTGTCGCCTGGGCGGCTTTATCTGGATTCTTAAAAAATTCGAGACTAGGTAAATTACCTTTGACCTGATGATATTCAGGCATGTAGCGCCCCGCTTGGCGATTGAGCCAAATTGGCGTGTGGGATGTCGGCTCTCCACGACAGGCCTGTAAGAATACTTTTTCCATTCTGTTCCATTACACAGTGAGGGCGCGGGCGCACCTTAGCAAAGGATGACTTATACAGGCAATGGTACAAACGCAGAGGTCTCCTGCAGACCTTTCAATTGCAGGGTGTGATGCTCGGCCATCTGCTCACCGCCGCCGACAAGTTCGGCGGTTACCCGGTCTAGTAGCAGCCCGCCATATTGCTGCGCTTGGCTTTGCAATCGACTGGCTAAATTTACTGGCTCGCCAATTACCGTATAGTCTCGCCGGTGCTCATCACCCCAGCTACCCACAGCACAATAGCCAGAAGCCACCCCACAGGTAGCATCAAGGCAATACAAGTAGCCCGCTTGTTTCCACGCTGCATTAAGGCCACCCATCAACTGCCGCAGATCTGCAAAACAAGCCACCGCATTGGCGGCCATTTCCTGCCTAAGGTCAACTTGGACAGCGGGGAAGACACACAACACACCATCGCCGAGAAATTTGCTAACGTGCCCACCATGAGCATCTACCTGGGTGTTTATCGTACGTAAGAAGTCATTCACAATGCAGCATAGAGTTTCCGGTGGCAGCTCTGTTACCGCACGGGTGAATCCTGTGAGGTCTACGAAGGCGACAGTTTGCCAAGACTGCACAACACCATGCGCACCATTACAGGCCAAGTGCTGGGGGAGGTCTCTTGGCAGATACTTCTCTAAAACGCGTTTTTCCCGTTGCAGTGTGCGTCGACCGAATAGCAAACGCTGGGCTTGAATATGTGCCAAGCGACAGAAAAAGAGAATAGCTACGAAGGCCAGAAATTGCGCAGTGCTGTCCACCCAAACATCACCACCTTGCAATAGGTTTTGATGCGCGAGAAGAGCCGAAATCTCAATAGAACCCAAATACCAGTATGCCCACAACAATATTGAAGCACAGCCACCAATGGCTAGGCCCGGTAAAATAACAAAACCCCAAAGCGCAACATTACTGGCTAGAAAGACGCACACCATTGCCAACAATGCACCCAACGGCAACCCATTGAACATCAACATGAATAGACAAACTGAAAACTCAAACACATGCAGAGCCAGCATCAGCCACTTTACGACAACACCTTTATGGTCCAAATAGGTTTGGATCAAGGCAGGAGCGATGACAAAATAGACTAAGCCACTAGAAAGTGTTGCGTTGGCGTTGTATGCCCGCCATATCAACAGGCAAATCAGCGCAAAATAAACACTATATCGGCATCGCGCGATTGCTTGGAGAAATGGTTTTTCAAAACTGACTGTTTGCACCCACCCATAGTGCTACTCCAAGCTAGTGGCCTATGTCAGCCTCGACTGAATGCGGTGTGCGAAACTTCCATTTGAATTAACTTCGATCGACTATCTAGTCGTCCATGGCCCTCTAGTCAGCGCGCCCCAGGGTTGGGTCAACATCTGCTTCATAGTCAACACCCGCTAAGCCGAAACCAAATATCTTCAGAAAGTCTTCTCTGAAACCGGACAAGTCACCAAGTTCGCCGAGGTTTTCCGTGGTGACTAGGGGCCAACGCTTTTTAACTTCCGTTTGTATGTCTTCAGACAATTCAATGTTGTCCATGCGAATACGCCCCTCGTCATCCAGGCGCAATTGCGCACCTTGTTTGAGTTGCGTAGCAAACAGTCGATAAATATGCGAGATGATGTCTTCATGATTGCCTTTTTCTTTCATCACCTTGAACAACAATGCCACATACAATGGCACCACGGGAATGGCTGAACTGGCCTGGCTGACAATAGCCTTCAAGACTGCCACACGAGAATCACCACCTATAGCCCTCAGATTCTCTCCGATGGCTCGGCTGGCTCGATCTAAATCGAGTTTTGCCTGACCTAGGGTGCCTTCCCAGTATATGGGCCAGGTTAGATCAGAACCTATATAGGTGAAGGCTACAGTTTTGCAGCCCGGCGCTAAAACATCCGCTTGTAATAAAGCCTCCATCCAGAATTCCCAATCTTCCCCACCCATCACCGCAATGGTATCTGCCGTTTCTTCATCTGTCGCTGGATCTAGATTGACCTGAGTCACCTCGCCACGTTCGACATGGACTGATTTAATATTAACAGTTTCACCCAGAGGTTTAATCGTGGAACGGTGCAGTACACCGGTACGAGGGTGTGGTCGGACTGGCGAGGCGAGGCTATACACGACCAAGTCAATTTTACCCAAATCAGCTTTGATGGTGTCTGTGACAATTTGCCGAACCTCATCAGAAAACGCGTCACCATCGATGGATTTTGCATACAAACCCTTATCTGATGCAGCTTCTTCAAAGGCAATATTGTTGTACCACCCGGCACTGGCAGTTCGATTGCCTGCTGGTAAACGCTCAAAAGACACACCCAGAGTATTCGCCCCACAAGCAAAGGCAGAGACTACGCGACAGGCTAGTCCGTACCCGCCCGAGCAACCCAGGACCAAAACATTTTTCAATTCTCCGGCAGACACCTCGCCTTGGTTCTGCACATACTCGATTTGAGAATCGACGTTGGCTTTACAACCAGTAGGGTGAGCAGTGGTGCAGATGAATCCTCTGATTCGGGGCTTTACAATCATATTTTTATGGTTCGCTATATTCGTTCAACTCAACTATTACGCTCGCGGGATCTGTTCATGTGTCTTATTCACAGGCCTGGGGAGCCGGTGCCATAATACCTTGTACCGCTGCCCAACGCATGGTGGCTTCAATATCGATAACCCAAGGACCATCGCGACGAAGTACCACCTGCGCCACTTCATTCTCACGCAGCTTTATGTCTCGATCTCCGTCTAACGCCAACACGCCAGGACCTTCAAAAGTGACTGCAACGTCGAAGGCAACTTGAGTTACCCCACCAACATGCACTTGTTTGAATAACCCCGGCGACAAAGGCGCTAGCATGGGCTTAGCGTTGACATCTGTGGTTACCAACAAGCCGTAATCGTCTTGCGCATACACCGGATGCAAGAAACCGCCAATAGGTGACATGCCAACAGAATTTGGTTCTGCACGGCTGAGGAATATTTTCTCAATTCGATCAGCATCGTAGGGCAACAAGTTCCCCACGTGGTCTCGACGCAATAAAACCGCATCTATGAGACCAACATCTTCGCCACTGGGTGCTTGCACATGCAACACTTTGACCCTTTGCTTTAAGCCTTGTGCCTGGGCATCTGGCAGTCGCCCTGTGGCATTCAAACCCGCTACCATGCCGGCCAACGTAGGTTCTGCCAACACCGGAAATACATTGTTGGTACCCGTTGAAAGTGGCACCAAATCGATATCAGGAAAAGATCGAACAATCGCGCGATTGGTGCCGTCTCCACCAAGGGATACGAAGGTTTCACACCCGGCTTCCAAAAATAGTTGCATAGATCGTTGCGTATCTGATGCATCATTGTGAAGCGGATGCTTAACCATGTGCACCTTCGCGTTTAAACCCATATTTTCTAGCGCCATGGAAGATATGCGAAACGGCTCCTGAGTGATGTAAATATCCGTTACACCCATGGCATCAGCGCCCGCTGCTACCCTGGCCACTATGTCGCGCTTGGCCTCATGAGTCATGTTAGTGGCCCGCGCGGCCAAGCGCCGAACATCCCGACCGGACATCGGATTTACCGCCAAGCCTATTTTCCCATTACTCATTCTTTTGCCGGATGCGCCTCTATTTCATTTACCGGAGAAGCCTCTATTTCATTTACCGGAAAAGCCTCTACCAGATAGGCTTCGAGAAAGGCAAATTTGGCCGTACGATCATAGTCTCGGTTCACTTTTTTGCGGAAACCATGGCCTTCATCTTTTGCTAAAACATACCAAACCGGCACTCCAGCGGCCTCTAACGCCACTCGAATCTGTTCACTTTCTGAGGCCGGTACGCGCGGATCATTGGCGCCTTGGGAAATAAGAATGGGCGTGGTCATCTTCTCAACATGGTTGAGAGGAGATATTTTCTCTAAGAACGCCCGCATGCTCGGGTCTCGCTCGTCTCCATATTCCACTCGACGCATGTCCTGACGATAAGCTTGCGTATTCTCCAAGAAAGTCACGAAGTTCGAGATACCTACGGTATCTACAGCGGCAGCCAGTCGGTCTGGATAATGCACCATGCTCGCCAACACCATGTATCCACCATAGGAACCTCCGATAACAGCTACTCGATCACTACGAAACTGCGTCTTACCATTTATCCAATCTAACAAAGCACCGATGTCTTTCACGGAATCTTCACGAAGGCGCCCATTGTCCAATCGCAGATAGTTTTTACCGTAGCCGTTAGAACCACGAACATTAGGCGCAATCACCACCACATTCATTTCATTCACATAGGACTGCACCAAGGTAGAGAAATAGGGCCTATATTGAGATTCTGGTCCACCGTGGATATAGATCACCACTGCATGTGGGCCCGGAGTGTTAGGTGTGTAGACAAATGCTGGAATCTTACGAGCGTCGAAACTCACGTAGTCGATGAGTGACGGTTCAACAAATTTTTGTGAATCTAACCCACCAACTTCACTTTGTGTCCAACGTGTTAATTTACGTCGACGCAGATCTGCAACGTAAACGTCCTGCGGTGATGTCGCGGAATTTATACTGATACCCAGCTTTTTGCTGTCTGGAGAAAACACCAGGCCAGTGACAATACCCTGGGGTAGTTTAGCCATTCTAATCGACTTGCGTGATGGTAATGCCATTGCGCTTATTTTTGACAGCCCACCTTGATTGATCGAATAGGCCAGTTTGCTTTTATCGACGGATAATGTGAAACCCTCAACATTCCAGTCTACATCCGCGGTGATCACTTCGATCTTACCGCTATCAAGCTGGTAATACTGCAAGCGTAGGTACTGTGAATCATGATCTGAGGTAAAGTACACACCACCCCGACCATCATAGGCGGCAGGGCCAACTGACATTTTATTATCGTGGCCAAAAAGCGGGCGCAACTGCTTAGTGACCACATCGAGTTCGTGAATAGAAGATTCGTTCACAGACACTCGGTTCTTCATCAACAACTTGCGCCCATCTGCAGACCAACCTAGCGGAATCCAAAACCCTGTCTGCGTTTCCAACACTTTGTTTATAGATCCGTCTAACGACTGAATGTGGGTGTCCCAATTGCGTCCATTGCGCTGGGTTGTTACGTAGGCAAAGCTCTGTTCATCTGGGGCCCAAGTCACATAAGCGTATAACGACTTCCCATCGCTAACCATTTTAGAATCGCCGTTATTCAGATCAAACAAAAACAGTTGATCAAACTCAGAGCCGCCAACATCCCAACTGATGACAACTTTGTTTTTCGCTCCTGCGTCTGGAATAGCAACATCTGCCAGCGGCTCTTTCAAAAAAGTCAGCTGCTCCCGATATCCCATGGCATCACGGACTCGATGCATTTGCTCGGCATTGGCAAACCGAGTGCCCACCAACAAACTGTCACCCTGCCATCCGTACAGCCCAGCGCCTCGTGTATTGGTATATCGCTCTAGCCGCGTCGCCAGCTTTGCGGACAATGCTGGAATATTGTGCACCACGATGTTCGGCGGAATAGCTACCTCATCATTTGCATGCGCCACATAGACAATAGAGGGTATAAGGAGGCAGATAAAAAACTGGTAGCTACGTAAGGGGCTTGTGTTAAACATTTTGTTATGCACCGTAGTTATGGAAGTTTAGTTACCAAGGCTACTCTTCACGGCGAGTATATAGGGCAATGGTAAAGGCAGCGAAATGCTTCTCGTCTGCTTCATGCCGCTCATTCGACTCACACTGCCATAGCGACAAATCTAAATCTGGAAAGTAAATATCACCTGCCGGCTTTGCATGTACGTGGGTCACATACAGATGGGTAGCATAAGGTAGTGCTAAGGCATATATGTCGGCGCCACCGATGATCATCATTTCATCTTGACCATCAGCTGAGCATTGGCGTTGTGCAAGCATCATAGCTGCCTCCAAGTTGTTGGCCACCACAACACCCTCTCGAGCCCAACTCTCATCTCTAGTGATAACAATATTAGTACGTCTTGGTAGTGGTGCCTTCATGCTTGCAAAAGTTTTGCGCCCCATGATGACAGGCTTATCCATGGTCACCCGCATGAAATGCTGCATATCTTTGGGTAAACGCCAAGGCAGGGAATTTTGCGCACCAATGAGCCTGTTGTCGGCCATGGCCCAGATCAATGAAATTTTCATCCTAAACGGCAATCGGGGCTTTTATGGCGTCGTGGCTGCGGTAATTAGCAAGGCTGAAGTCTTCATAGGCGAAAGCAAAAATATCTTTCACCTCGGGGTTTAGGGTCATAACAGGCAGTGCCAGCGGTATTCGGTCTAACTGCTTGTCAACCTGATCAAGATGGTTCGAATAGATATGTGCATCTCCGAAAGTGTGCACGAAGTCGCCAACTTGTAACTCGGCAACTTGGGCAATCATCAATGTAAGCAGTGCATATGAAGCAATATTGAAGGGCACACCGAGAAATATATCTGCACTTCTTTGATACAACTGGCAGGAAAGTTTGTTGTCAGCCACATAAAACTGGAACAGTGAGTGGCAAGGTGGCAGCGCCATGTTATCAACTTGCGCCACATTCCAAGCACTGACAATATGCCTGCGACTGTCTGGGTTTTGCTTGATGTCGTTTATAACTCGCGCGATTTGATCGATGGCAGTACCATCTGCGGCTGGCCAAGAGCGCCACTGCGAGCCATATACAGGACCTAACTCACCCCGTTCATCCGCCCATTCATCCCAGATATGGACACCATGGTCGGTTAGGTATTTGATATTGGTTGAGCCCGACAGAAACCATAGAAGCTCATGAATGATGGCCTTCAAGAACATCTTTTTAGTGGTCACCAGTGGAAAACCAGCAGCCAAATCAAATCGCAATTGATGACCAAAGACACTATAGGTGCCGGTACCGGTTCGGTCGCTTTTGAATGTGCCATTTTCCCGCACATGGCGCATTAGATCGAGGTATTGTTTCATGAGGTAGGGGTGTTTTGCGTTCGTGACCAGAGAACCAAAAGAATACCAGCGATAAGCATCGGGAGCGATAATAACTGGCCCATGGTCAGCCAGTCGAAGGCAATAAAACCAATATGTGAGTCTGGAGAGCGAAAATTTTCAGTGAAGAGTCGCACGCAACCATAACCCATTAGAAAGACCCCAGACACCAATCCCGCCTTACGTGGCTTACTGGACACGAGCCAAACCACCACAAACAACAACAGCCCTTCGGTCAGCGCCTGATATAGCGGAGATGGATGCCGTGCGACAGTTTCCCATTGCCCAATACAGGTGTTGGTCAGGCCCTGAACTGCGTCACAAAGATAAACCAAGCCAAAAGGGCTCTCCGTTACCCGGCCTGGCAACTCCATATTAATGAAGTTTCCAATACGCCCAAAACCTAGCCCAATGGGACATAATGGAGAGAGGAAATCAGTCACCTCCAACAACCCAAGTTTTGTTTTGCGGGCAAAAAGCAACATCGCAACCACCACACCCAGCAAGCCGCCATGGAATGACATACCACCTTCCCAGACACGGAATAAATACAAGGGATCATCCAAGAACGTGCCAAAGTTGTAGAACAACACATAGCCAACACGCCCCCCTAGAACTGCTCCCATGGCCCCATAGAATACTAAATCTGAAATATCTGTAGGTGACCATTTGTTTGCGTGTTGTTTGGCACGAAGATTCCCTAGCCACCACAACGCGGCAAAACCGGCTAAATAAGTTAGCCCATACCATCGCAACGCAACAGGGCCCAATGAAACAATGATGGGGTCGATGATCGGATACTGCACACGGAGCCTAGGTAGCTGGGGTTATGCGCACAATACGCAGAATTTGGGGCTAGAACTAGGGAACCTCTGATTAAGCCTCAAAAGCTCAGAGGAACTGGCTCGCAGGCTCCCTAGCCAAGCTTGTCGCATCATCTCAAGCAAATGCAAGAATAGATCTTCCCCAGAACCGCCTTGATCGAGTAAATTGAGCTGAATTTGATAGTTGGTTTCTAAGATAGTATGTGCCTGATTTTGATTGGCTACCGTACAGATCCCGCAACGTCACTGATTGTCGCGGCGAATCGAGACGAAGCTCATGGCCGCGCCAGTAGCGCAGCTAAATTTTGGCATGATTACCCCGGTGTGCTGGCAGGACGAGACCTTGTTGCCGGCGGAACCTGGCTCGGTTGCACCCGCCAAGGCCGGTTTGCCGCAATCACTAATTTTAGCAACCCAGATGATGCTCCTGGAGAACTCTCAAGAGGCTTGCTGGTACAAAATTTCCTCACCAGCACAGACACTGCCCAACATTACGCTCACCATTTAGCAGGCACAGACTATTGCGGATTCAACTTATTGTTGTTTGATGGCAACGAATTGATTTGTACCTCGAATCGCGGCTCTACAGATGTGTTGTCATCAGGATATTATGGGCTGAGCAATGCCGAGCTAGGCGCGCAATGGCCTAAGTGCGTACAAGGTGCTCAGGCTCTGAAAACCATAACCCAGCAAGATTTTGCTGACGAGGAATTAATAGCGCTGTTGGGTAATAGTGCTGTTCCACCTGACGATTTACTACCTCACCGAGGCAGACCGATAGAGATCGAGAGGCGTATGGCGCCTTGTTTTATAGTCGGCGAAGAGTATGGAACCCGCGCTAGTACTGTTGTTGTCATACAAAACGAAAATATTCGTTTCAACGAACAGACTTATTTCAGTGCCGGCGAGGCGGGTGGTCTGGTCGAGTTTGAGTTTGCTGTTGAGTAGGTGCGGCCGGCGGCGCTAGGTTAGCGGGATATCCGCCTTTGCCGTCTCCCTTAAAAACCATCTTCCCATTCGTTTCCCGGCATGATTCGTCTCATAAATTCATCAAACAGCGGCACAGTAAAAGCTGTATCGCCATGATTGGGACTCCAAATCATTCCGCTCTTGATTAAATTGTTTCTCGTAGGAGCAACGCTTCGAACGTTTCGATGAAGCCTCTCCGCGATATCGCCTGATCGATGAGGCCCGGGACCAAGATCGGCCATGGCCCTAAGGTATTTCTTTTCAGACGGAGTAAGGCGGTCGAAACGTACGCGAAAGAAACTGTCGTCAAGCGCGGCAACCGCGATGCTCGAAGCAGCATTGACGTCAGGTAATGTAATTGGCGACTCATCAGCACAATCCCACGCGTGTTTCCCCCACTCTTGGAGAAAATAAGGATGGCCTTGCGTCTGTCGAATAATTTCCGCAACGGCTTCTGCGTCGAACTCAACTTGTTCTTCCTGAGCTGGCTTGATTATCGCCTCCGTAGCTGCGGTTTCGTCGAGCGCCCCGACTTGCGGGAATTCGAACAGCCGCTCAGCGTAGGACTTTGCCTTCCCCATACGCCCGCGCAACTGAGGAAGGCCTGCACCAATCAACGTGATTGGTAATTTACTTTGTGCACAACGATGTAGTGCACTGATCAGAATGGCAAGCTGCTCCTCTTCCACGTACTGCAATTCGTCGATAAACATGACCACCGCAGCCTCTGCCTTTTCGGCGGCTGCACCCACAGCTTCCAAGAGAATCGGTAGATCCTGTTCCAAATCGCCGTTATCGGCGAGACCCGGCTCCCGTTCAAAATCGAGGCCAACCTCGATATCGTTGTATTTCACTTTCAGCGCTTCGGCGAAGCCGGCCAAAGCTCGTAGTCCTCGTTCGGCTAGCTCCTTTGCATGGTCAACTCTGCTCAGTTTGAGCAAGACCAGTCGAAGTTGCGGCGCGATTAGTGCCGGAAGCGACCTTCCCTCGGGTGCCTCGATACGCACGGTGTAAAAGCCGCTCGATGCAGCGTCATTATGGATTTGATTGAGCAGAACGGTTTTGCCCACACCTCGTAAACCGACTATCAGGATGCTCTTGGCCGATCGGCCTTGTCTGATTCGTTCGATGGCAATACGCGCCTGTTCACGGATTTCAGCACGACCGGCCAGCTCCGGCGGCGGGGTGCCGGCACCCGGCGCATAAGGATTCAGTATAGGGTCCATTGCCGAAGTATAGCGAAATTAGGGAAGTTATCAAAAATCACTAACCCTCGTAACTTCTCTATACTTATCCTCTCAGTAAATTCATGATGATGCGATAGGCATCTGGCTGCTTTAAAGCGCCAATGGAGGAGATCGGGTATTCGTATAAGGTTGGCGGATCTGTGGGTAAGCAGGCGTGCACTGAGTTGATTTGCGCGAATTGGCAATCTAGTACAGA
>JAADHW010000235.1 GCA_013151695.1 Gammaproteobacteria bacterium | reverse complement strand
CCAGGATGTATCTCAAGGTTGCCGAGCAAATCCAAGTAGGTGGCAAGGTACGGCAGGTTATCCAAGGTAGCTTGCAACTATAGAGAAACGGCTAGCGAGCTGATTGGGCAACAGAATTGCCATGGATTGGTTGTGGTGTGAGGTACATCACCCTTTTGCTGGATATGCGGCATTAAGGTTCAAGTTATGCGTAAAAATGACGAAAACTCGAATGTTCGCCCATTCCGAACCGGTGATAGGTATTTCTATGCCGAAGGTCGGTGGTGGTACACCACCCGAGAAGGTGATGAAGGACCGTTTGTCACTCGAGAGAGTGCCGAAGCGCATTTACGGGGGTACATAGGTGCTCAAGAACTCACCGAGAAACACCAAGCTAAGATGGAGACCATGCGTAATTCTCCCCGGCAAGGTGACCCCACTATATGGGACCGACAGTTAGACGCACTCTAGTCAGAGACTGCCTATTTTAGTAACTGTTTGTAGGTGCCTGGTTCGATTCCGTCCAGTGTCCACGAACCCACACGATATCGGATCAGTCGCAGCGCCGGAAAACCTAACGCCGCACACATACGACGTACTTGTCGGTTTTTTCCTTCCGTAATCGTGAGTGAAAGCCAAGTGTCCGGCACCGTGATGCGAGTACGTATAGGTGGAGTTCGTTGCCATAACAAATAAGGCTCGTTGATGGTTTGGCACTTTGCTGGGCGACACCTGCCATCTTTAAGTTCGATACCGTCACGTAACGGTTGTAGATCTTGTTCGCTGGGCTGACCTTCCACTTGAACCCAATAGGTTTTGCTTAATTTATGTTTGGGGTGGGTGAGCCTGCTCTGAAGTGCCCCCGAATCAGTTAGCACTAGTAAGCCTTCGCTGTCTCGATCAAGTCGCCCTGCAACGCGTACACTTTTATCATGGATATACCGACTTAGCGTGGCACGTTGTTGCTGATCTGTGAATTGCGAAAGCACGTCGAAAGGTTTGTTAAATAGGAGGACTCGCACCACTTGAGGTTCAATCTGTAGTCGAAGACATCAGTTGTTCATGTGCTTTACATATCTTGGACCAAACGGGCGTCAAATCGACATTCAAGCCAAATGTAGCCGCAAGATGTCTATGCAGAGAGTCGAGGTTGTCTATGATTTGCGTGGATCTACCTGTTTCGTCAATGAAGGTGCTTATTCTGCCGACTTGTACGTGAATGCCTTGAGGGGTGAAGCGCTGGGCGATCAACAGCTTTCTAAACAGTGAGCTTGCGTCGCTCTGCAATAATTTGCACTTGCTGAGCAGTTCAGATTCGTCGGCGGTTTCATGTATAAAGTCAAAGGATGAAATGCTGGAATAGGCATGATTGTGAAAGCGCCAATAGCCATCGTGCAACTGTTCGAGCGCATATTCTAAGCCGCCTTGGGAGTGTGAGCCTTGCACTAGGGGAATGGGCTCGCGAATGCCGTCACCCAGCCCTACATCAACTAAGTAAGGTTGATCTAGGCGTACTTCTAAGACCAGGTGATTGCCCAGTTGCTCTTGCCCTTTTTCTGCCCGCATAACCGCACCTGACATTCGCCGTACTTCGAAGCCAATTTCTTTTAGCGCCCACCCCAGCAGACCGTTCATTTCGTAACACCAGCCACCGCGTGCATTAGTCACTATTTTTGTGAAGATTCTGTTGATGTCAAAATCGAGAGGGTGTTGCAATTGTACATCCACATTCTCATAGGGAATGTGGCACAAGTGCTGGTGATGGATTTTGCTCAGCGTTGCCAGGTCGAGGGCAGGCGAACCTTCAAAGTGAATTCTGTCTAGGTACTGTGTGAGTTTCGTCGGTGTCCGTGTGTGCATTTACATGTGCTTGAATAGGTGTCCATAAGGCTGGGACGAGCGAAGTGTCTCAGGTCGTTCGCGCAAGGTTAAAGCATAACGACCGCGCAAGTCTCGTTTTGCAGACACGATTTGATCAATTCGAACGATAGTGCTTCGATGAATGCGCCAAAATTTCTCGGGATCTAACTTCCCCTCTAAGTCTTTAACGCTCATGCGTACAAAGTGCTCTTGGGTTTTTGTTACCACAGAGGTGTACTTTTGGTCCGCTTGAAAAAATATGACATCGTCAACGGCGACCAATTCGGTTGTGTCTTCGAAGCCTGCTCGTATCCAATGAAGAAACTCAGAGGTGGTCGGATTTATCTCCTTTATCAATGACAGCAGCTCAGAGTGGTTGTTTTTGTGGTTTTCTTTAAGGCGTTGGATGGTTTGTTGCAGCCGATTTTCGTTAATGGGTTTAAGAATATAGTCTACGGCTGCTTGTTCAAATGCTTCTATCGCATACTGATCGAAAGCAGTTATAAACACAATTTTCATTGATGAAGGGAGTGCTTGGGCCACATCTAAGCCGCTCAAGCCTGGCATGTGAATATCTAGAAAGGCAATATCTGGCTGGTGTTCACGTGCTAGCGCGAGTGCCTCACGCCCGTTTTTTGCGGTTCCTACGATCTCTAGTTCAGGCCATAGGCGTGTGAGTTTAGCGAGCAGGTAGTCGATGAGGGTGGCTTCATCGTCAACAATGATCGCGCTATGGCTCATGTGCTCAGTGGCAGGGTGAGTGTAGCCCGTACTCCTGAAGGAGGGTTTTCTGCGAGCTTGAGGGAGGCGTTGTTATGATAAAGGGCATCGAGGCGGTCGCGTACGTTCGCCAAGCCAGTGCTATGGGTGGAAGGTGGTTTGTGTGGGTCGATTCCGCGGCCGTTGTCTGCGACACATATGATTGCGCAATTGTCTTCGACCGATGCTGAGATAGAAATTTCGCCACCTTGTTCTAAAGGATCGATGCCGTGCTTTATTGCATTTTCCACCAATGGTTGTACCAACAAAGGCGCAAGCGGCAGGTTTTTTATGGCCGGATCGTAGTCAATGTTGTACCTCAGCCGACCTTGCATTCTTATGCTGTGAATTTCTAGATAAGCGCGAGAAATTTCTATTTCTTCAGCAAGCGTGGTTTCAGCGGAGCGCGTCCGATCTAACGATGAACGAAGCAGTGTTGTTAGGTTTAACAGGGTCTGTTCAGCTAAGTCGGGTTCCTTGTGGATCAAACCGATGATGTTAGAAAGCGTGTTGAACAAGAAATGGGGCTCGATCTGGGCTTGTAGCAGGCGCAGTTCAGTATTTACGATGAGTACCTGCTGGCGTTCTTGCTCTGTGGCCGCTCGTGCCAGTTCAATATTGGCCCTTAAGAGGCGCGCGCGCGTACCAAACATCAAGAAGCCGA
>JAADHW010000274.1 GCA_013151695.1 Gammaproteobacteria bacterium | reverse complement strand
ATGGCATATTGGAGAATAAAGATGCGGGGCTAGACAAAGACTACCTGCCCGAGCAAGGCGAATCCAACCCGTTTCTGCATATGTCGCTGCACGTTGCACTGCAGGAGCAACTCTCCACCAACCGTCCCGCTGGCGTTACGGGCATCTTTGAAAAAGCACTGCAAAAAGGTGCTGACCTACATCAGGTCGAACACCGTTTTATCGAGTGCATTAGCGAAATGTTGTGGAAGGCACAGCGCAATAATACGACGCCAAATGAGAAAGCTTATTTGAAAAGTCTGAAGAAGATCCGATGAAATGAGTTACCGAACCTGCAGCGCGAGCGACACAACTACACAAAGAGGTAACGGGCGAAACGCTATTATTTCACCCGACCTCTGAAGCCTCTCGAAATTGCGGCGCGATTAGAATCAGCGCCGAAAGTCTTCTTGATGCTTTAAAAACCACTGGTAAGCATCGCGTAACCCATCTTCCAACGCAATGGATGCCTCCCAGCCCAGGCTGCGCAAGCGTGATTCGTCCATCAATTTCCGCGGTGATCCGTCTGGCTTGGATGCATCAAATTCCAGCTTGCCCTGAAATCCAACCACCCGAGCAATCGTTTCGGACAGCTCGCGAATAGTGCAGTCAAGACCGGTGCCAACATTGATATGTGACAGCATAGGCTCTGTGTTTTTTTCGTAACGCGCTTTATCAAGCTCCATCACGTAGATACTCGCCGCCGCCATATCGTCAACGTGTAAAAACTCCCGCTTGGGATTGCCCGTTCCCCACACCAGCACGCTGGCATCACCGCGCAGTTTCGCTTCGTGAAAGCGCCTGAGCATTGCGGGAATAACATGGCTGTTCTCTGGATGAAAGTTATCGTTTGGTCCGTACAGGTTCGTTGGCATAACGCTCCTGTAATCAACACCGTACTGGCGGTTGTAAGATTCGCACAATTTGATGCCTGCTATCTTCGCGATGGCATAAGGCTCATTTGTCGGTTCAAGCGCACTGGTCAGCAGCACGCTCTCTTTCATTGGTTGCTCGGCAAGCTTTGGATAGATACATGATGAACCCAGGAACAGCAGCTGCTTAACCCCCGAAGCCCAAGCCTCATGAATAACATTAACCTCGACCACCAGATTTTGGTAGATGAACTCAGCCGGATAGGTGTTATTCGCATGAATTCCACCAACGCGCGCCGCAGCAAGGTAGACAGCGTCTATTTTATTTTCGCTAAAAAATGCCCGCGTAGCATGTTGGTCACACAGATCCAACTCAGCATGGGTGCGCGTTACAAGGTTGCTGTATCCCAAGCTTTCAAGTTTTCGCACAATCGCACTGCCGACCATCCCTCGATGCCCCGCCACATAGATAACCGAGTTTTTGTCCAACATATTTCTCTAATTGCCTCTCGACTTAACGCCGGATGAAGTATAAATTGATAATTTTCTGCGCGTAACAGGTTCTTACTAAAGATCTAACCAACCGTAGGAAAGAAAGGTAGTCAGTGTATCAGATCAACGACTGCAGCCTGAAACCCCCTAAGCTTCACTCCCCCGACCCCGCGAGATCACATCCCAGACAGGCGATCACTCCTTCAATATAGTGACATCGTAACCGTGTGATTTGAGCAGTGCGTGGCGCCGCGCATTATCAAGGTCACACTCAACCATCTCAGCGACCATCTGCTGAAGCGTAATTTCCGGCGTCCAACCCAGTTTCTCTTTAGCGTTTGTCGGATCACCCAGCAAGGTCTCCACCTCAGCAGGCCGAAAATAGTTAGGATCAACTGCAACAATGGTGTCTCCCACTTTCACAGCAGGTGCCTTGTCTCCCTCAACAGCTGCAACCACGCCTATCTCTTCCACCCCCTTGCCTTTGAATTCGATAGTGATGCCCAGCTCCCGAGCAGCAAAGTCGACAAATTGACGTACCGAATATTGAACACCCGTCGCAATAACAAAGTCCTCCGGCTTATCTTGTTGCAGCATCATCCACTGCATACGCACGTAGTCTTTAGCATGCCCCCAATCACGAAGGGCATCCATATTGCCAAGATAGAGACAACCCTCCAACCCTAGAGCTATGTTGGCAAGCGCACGAGTGATTTTACGCGTCACAAAAGTTTCACCACGACGCGGTGACTCATGGTTAAAAAGAACGCCATTACACGCATACATACCATAGGCTTCCCGATAGTTCACCGTAATCCAGTAAGCGTACAATTTTGCTACTGCATAGGGTGAACGAGGGTAAAATGGGGTCGTCTCTTTTTGCGGAATTTCTTGAACCAGACCATACAATTCAGAAGTCGATGCTTGATAGAAACGCGTTTTTTTCTCCAAACCAAGAAAGCGAATCGCCTCAAGCAAGCGAAGTGCTCCCGTCCCGTCAACATCAGCGGTGTACTCAGGCGACTCAAACGAAACCGCAACGTGGGATTGAGCACCCAGATTGTACACCTCATCAGGTTGGACTTCTGAAATGAGGCGGGTCAAATTCGAGCTATCAGTCAGATCACCATAGTGCAGATGAAACTTCTTATTGTCTGTGTGCGGATCCTGATAGATATGGTCAACACGATCTGTGTTTAACGAAGAAGCTCTACGCTTTATGCCATGAACTTCGTAGCCCTTTTCCAACAAAAACTCGGCCAGATATGACCCATCTTGACCAGTAACCCCGGTAATTAAAGCAACCTTAGGCATGATTTTATTCCTGATAGCTGTAAAACTGAACAATAAAAAGTCTGAGCGGCATCACCAACGCTGAATCACCCCTCAGCAGAGGCTTTAAGCTTCCACTTCTTCCATAGGCACTGCCCCGCTTAGCCTGCGTACCGAACACCGAACCCTAAATTCAGCTCAAACTCATGAGGCATTCCGAGATAGACCCATCATTTTTTTCAATTGACAGGCCAAGCGAAAAGCAGATGGAAACCGTTTGTGCACAAAAATAGTGAACGACATATACAAACCAGGGTTTGACGCAGGCGCTCCCTCTTTAGGGATCCGCCAGTCCTCTCCATAGAGATCTTCCAGGAAATTTTCTGCGTCACGAGGTATCTGAAACTCGGTGCCAAGAAAGTTAAACTTGACTGTTTTCTCCAAGTACTTCGCACTCACCGAATAACCACCATTCACTCTTTTCCTCAGCACCGATTTTTTAAAGAAATACACATCGATGTATTCACCTTCTTTAAGAATAGAGAGTAACGTTCCGTCATACCGCCCTACTTCGAAGCCTTTTTCAAGAAGAGATGGCAAGCAATTTAAAAAAACATTCCTATACTCTTCTAAAACAGAAAGGTCAGTATCTT
>JAADHW010000089.1 GCA_013151695.1 Gammaproteobacteria bacterium | reverse complement strand
TATCTAGCATGGTTTGCATCGCATCTTTGCGGCGGGGGGTATCGCGATCAACTCGGACAATATCAATATTCGGGAACAGAGTTTCCAATGTGGATTCAATGCGTTCTGTTCCTTGGCCTAACGCACGGAGTTCGCTACTGCCACATTCGGGGCAGTTGGCAGGCATGGATTGCTCTGTCGTGCAGTGGTGGCAGCGCAGGCGTTGGCTTGCCGCATGTAAGGTGAGTTTGGCATCACAACGCGGGCAGTCTGCGATCCAACCACAGTCATGACAGCAAAGTGTCGGTGCGTAACCACGTCGGTTAAGAAACAATAAGACTTGTTCGTCGCGCGCTAAATGCTCAGTGATATTTTCGATGAGCGTGCGTGATAAGCCACTTTCAATCGGCTGGCGGCGTAAGTCGATGGTACGAATAGGTGGAGGTGTTGCCTTGCTAGTACGGCGGCTTAGTATCAGTTGTTGATAGCGCCCTTGTTCAACATTCACCAGACTTTCAAGTGAGGGTGTCGCTGAGCCTAATATAATAGGTATATCTAGCTGCCTTGCACGAAGCACCGCAAGATCACGGGCATGATAGCGAAAGCCCTTTTGTTGTTTAAAAGAATTGTCGTGTTCTTCATCAATAATGATCGCACCTAGTTTAGCCATAGGCGTAAACAAAGCGGAGCGAGTGCCAATCACAATTTGTGCTTCGCCATTACATGCGGCTAGCCAAGCATCGAGACGTTCAGCTTGTCCAAGCCCTGAATGCATCACTGCAATCGGAACCTGAAAGCGACGCTGGAAACGGCTTACGGTTTGTGGGGTAAGACTGATTTCCGGTACCAGTACTAAGGCTTGTCGCCCTTGTGATAAGACATGCTTAATAATACCGAGATAGACTTCGGTCTTGCCGCTGCCGGTAACGCCATCAAGTAAGTAAGACTGAAAATGATCAGAGTCTGCGGTTGTTGTCGCGATGGCAGCCAGTTGTTCTTCATTCAAATCAGGTGCTGAATCAGAGTCGGTATTTTGAATGAGCAAGCCACGTTGTTGCCGTTCATCAACCCAACCACGTTTTACCAGTGCCGCTAATGGCGCGCGCCAATGGCTATGTTGTTGGTTAAAGTCTTCTTTATTGAAGCTGGCTTCTGAATTATTTTGTAGCTGTTGTAGTAATGCGGCTTGTTTCGGTGCGCGTTTTAACTCAGTGAGGTCAGCGGATTGTCCTGCTGGTGATAATTGCCAAATAGCTTCGGTGCGTGCTTTGGCAGCTTTGCCTTGTCGAAGCAACACAGGTAGAGCGTGTTGCATGACATCACCGATGGGATGGTGGTAATAGTCACTCGCCCAATGCAACAGTGACATGATTTCTTTACTGAGTAAGGGCTCACTATCAAGAATTTTGAGTGCTGGGCGTAATTTCTCTGCCGGGACATCACTATGATCACTCACATTGAGCAAAATACCGATAACAGTGCGACGTCCGAAGGGCACTTCAATACGGCTACCAACAGGATAGTTGGTATTGGTAGCACCTTTGGGAGGCAGGTAATCGAAATGCTGTCGCAGCGGTGAGGCAATGGCGATATGAAGGTAACAGGCAGAAGACATGGGCGCACTCTAGCATGATGAAACCTACCCTTCACGCACTAAAATAGTGAAAAATTTGCGATGAAATGACTGGATTTTTCTTAAGTCATTGAGCGGATTGAAAGAATGAAAGTTGTCCACAAAAGCTGTGGATAAGTCTGTGGAAACAATTCTGAAATAGACGTTTTTTAGGGTGAAAATAGAGGCTTCTATTAGTTTGGTTAGTTTTTCGACACTTCAATAATTACCAATAAAATCAACATGTTTCACTATAGTAATAGTGTTTTGTAACAATTTGTGACAAATTTATGACGCTAATTCATTGATTGTAAACGAGCTGTGCATAAACACAGCCAGACAGAAGTTTAAAATTGTTTCACGAATGCTTTCCAACATACTGATTAAAGCGTTTTTGTAGTTTTGGCGACTCTTCGGTGGGTTCATCAAATTGCTCGAGTACAGGCTCGAGTTTATCAAGCCGATCGCTCGCAGGTGGGTGCGTTTTATAGAGCAGGGCAAGGCCTGAATTTTCAGGATCGATGCTATCAAGTGTTTGTAGAACCGCCATGAGGGCAAAAGGATCATAGCCAGCGCGACTCGCAATGATTGTTCCCATGCTATCTGCTTCAAATTCATCGTCTTTGTCTAAGCCACGAAGGTACATGTCTTTGACTTGACCTACGAGTTGGGAGGTCATTTGGTTACTGCGACCTTCTCTGGTTAAGCTTGCGAGCTTAATAACGCCGGATAGACCACTGGTATTAAGGCTAGACATCGCTTTGATGTGATGTTTTTGCACAACGTGAGCAACTTCATGAGCAAGCACAGCGGCAAGTTCAGCTTCACTGTTGAGTAAGTGGAGTAGGCCATCAGTAATAAAGATATTGCCACCCGGTGTGGCGAAGGCATTAACCGCATTAGAGCGTAGCACCGCAAAACGCCAAGGTAGGTGGGCTCGATCGGTTTGGTTGACGACCCAGCGACCGACACGGTTTACATAACGTTGCAGTTCTGGATTATTGACTGGTTTTGAGGCGCCAAGCAGTACCGCTGCCGCATCACGACCAATTTCAATTTCATCTTCTTCGTTGATACCGGTTACGGTGCGAGAAATATCTTTGACACCACTGACGATTTCGCCAATATCAAAGAAATTAGGTCCGCCACCTGAGTCATCACCACCGCCAAAACCGAAGTCGAAGGCATGGGCTGAAAAGCTCGCTATTAGTAAGGTGGCAGGAATGGATAATTTACGCAGAGGAATCATCATTCTTCGTCCTCCTCATAGCTAGTAGTAGGTGAGGATGGCTTGGTTTCGGTTGATTGAGCTGTATTGGGTTGGAAGTCAATTTGACGAGTTTGAAGACCAGAGTCATCTTCAGTTACGTCACTAACAGCAAAGCTATCAAGCGCATTAAGTGCATCTACATCAGGTTCAGCGTTACGTAGTTCTTCTTCGCTAAGACCTTTTACAGCAGTAGCAGTTGTGTCCTGACTGGATTTACCGCGACCGGTGGCAAGACCGCTTAATAATTCGCCGACACCACTATTTGTTTCCTTGTTTGCGCCAGCTTTTCGGTTCAGACGTACACGGGTGAGTCTGACCCAACCTTGTTTATCGGCGGATTTTATTTCGTACCAACCACCTTTACGTTTGAGAATGAGGATGGCCGTTGTCGCAGGTAGTTCGGTGATGCTGTCAGCGTCTTTAAAAGGTTTTGCATAGAGTGTGGCATCACGTGAAATAACGC
>JAADHW010000232.1 GCA_013151695.1 Gammaproteobacteria bacterium | reverse complement strand
CATTTCAACCTTAGCGGGGATGATATTGGACCTCACCCCGCCTTGGATTTTGCCAATGCTCACAATGGAAGGGGTAAGGGTTGCATCCAGTTGGCGACTGGTAATTGTTTGTAGCCCCAAAACAATTTGTGCTGCCACGACAATAGGGTCCACCCCGGCCCAAGGCATTGCGCCGTGAGTTTGTCGGCCTTCAACCACAATGCCAAACGTATCTGCGCTGGCCATCATACCGCCTGATCGATACGCAAGCGTGCCCAGTGGTCCAGGACCGATGTGTAGCCCAAAAATAGCATCAACACCTTCTAAAACGCCTTCAGCCACCATCATCCTAGCGCCCCCACCTTCACCGGGTGGTGGACCTTCTTCCGCGGGTTGGAAGATAAACTTCACAGACCCCGGAATCTCGTCACGCATATTGGCAAGAACTTGTGCCACTCCCATTAACATGGCCACGTGGTTATCGTGACCACAGGCATGCATCACACCCACCTCTTGACCAAGGAAAGTTGATTTGGCTTGGCTGGCAAATGTTAGCCCGGTTAATTCGGTAACCGGCAGCGCATCCATATCAGCGCGTAGCGCAACCATCGGGGTATTCTGCTTACCCCTTAAAATTCCAACAACTCCAGTGTGGGCCACATTTGTTGTGACTTCTAAGCCAAGTGCCGTCAGGTGATCAGCAACCAGGGCAGCGGTTCTGAATTCTCGATTTCCAAGTTCTGGATGTTGGTGGATGTCTCGCCGCCATTGCACAACCTTTTGTTCAACCGCGCTAATGAGCGCTTCCACCTTTGCATTGGTTTCGTCAGCAAAAACACCACCGGCCCACAAACTAAGTATAAAAATACTCACTATTCGCATCTATTTCTCCCACCCAACTTTCTATGTATCAAAGACCATCACCATCACGCTCTATTCTTACACCTATCAAAGCGTAAAATCGAACATGACAAAGTCTTGCACAGATTCAGGATGGCACGCAAACGTACCCAAACCCGTCACCCAGGGTCAATGGTGGCGACGACGGGGCTCATAGTAGCTGTGGCCGCGATCATAGTGATGTCTGCGGTCATAGCTATGTCTGCGGTCATGGTTGTACCCATCGAAACGATAGGGGCTACGCCAATATCCGCGATCATGCCCCCTGGCACGCCTATGAAGTTTACGCTGTTTCTTTTGATATTTGCGCGCGTGATGATCGTTCCGGGCATCATTGTAGCTGCGTCGATCATAACGGTGCCTATCATCGCGTTGATACCTATAGTTGTTATGGCTGACGGGGTAACCACCGTCTAGCGTAATACGTAGATTGGGACTCGCGTGAACTGGCAACGCAAGCGCCCCGACAAAGGTGGTCACTACACCCATTTGGATGATTAACTTCTGCATGGCTCACTCGTTCTTATGGAGGTGATGCAACCATAAGCCGCTACGGCTGAACACAGCATTAATCGTTTCTAAACGAAAGCTGAACAAAGGGTTGCTAAAATTACATTACTTTAATTTATTACATTCTAATTTATAATGTACTTATTTATATATTTCTAATATGATAGTTTTCAGATTAGGTTAAGACCCCGAATATTGTGCCTACGAGAACACTTTCAAAAGAAACTTGGAGAAAGGTTGGTGGCAAAAACTAAACAGCAGTTCGACATATCAGATATGGCGGAACACGCCAAGGAAGCAGCGAATCTGTTGAAGAAATTAGGCAACGAACATAGGTTGCTCGTAATGTGCACATTAATGGAGGGTGAACTTTCTGTGGGAGAGTTGAACGAATTGACTCCTTTGAGTCAATCATCCCTATCCCAACATCTCGCGTCACTTCGTGAAGCTGGACTGGTCAAAACCAGAAGAGAATCGCAAAGTATTTTTTACAGTCTATGCGGTGATGAGGCCACCAAAATCATAGAAGTATTACATTCTATTTATTGCCAAAAAAACTAAAGGAGCTGTCCCATGCTGAGTAATGAAGTTAAAACTATTTCGATAGAAAAATTTTTGGCAGTTGATCGGGTCAATCATCCATATTTTGTTGTCGATGTACGTACACCTGCCGAGGTAAACAGTGAAAGCTTTGAAACCAGCATAAACATTCCACTGCAACAAATTACCGCCGGTAAATTCCTAAAACATGTAAAGGACAAAGGTTACTCTTGTGATGGGTCAATCTACATTTTGTGCGGAAGTGGGATGCGCGCACAAAAAGCTGCCGAACAACTAAAAGATGACGTCTCAAATCCCCTCGTTGTTATCGAAGGCGGCATCCAAGCAATGAAACAAGCTAACATCCCCCTCAAAAAGGGACCTGGCTCAGTAATATCCCTTGAGCGGCAGGTCCGCATAGCAGCAGGAGCACTAGTTGTTGCAAGTGTAATTCTGGGTGCTTTTGTCCATTCAGGGTTTTATGGCATGGCTGCTTTTGTAGGTGCAGGTCTCATTTTTGCCGGCATCACAGACTGGTGTGGCATGGCATTAGCACTTGCACGCATGCCGTGGAATAAAGTTGGTGTAGCGCACGTGAAAACCCCCAGTTGAGAACGATAAAAATGAGCAAGTGGAGCAGCTATTCATACATTTCTGACCTTGTTTTTCGTATATCCCTAAGCCTCATATTTATCGTTGGCGGCCTTGGTCATTTCCTTCGCCACCATTGGATGCTTCAACGCCTGGAAGGTTCGCCCTGGATAGAATGGGTTTTGAAGATCGGGTCACCCTCTTTGTTGTTGTGGGTGAGTGGTGCGGTAATGGTTGTAGCAGGCTCGGCCCTTCTTTTGGGGCTCTTCACTCGATTGAGTGCACTAGCACTGTTTGTGACACTAGTGCCCATCACTTTCGTTGTGCACATCGCGCCTGACCACGTCGGCCCGTTACTGAAGAATATCGCCATATTAGGTGGGTTGGTTCACTTTTTTGTTACCGGAGCAGGAAACCTAAGCATTGATAGGTATCGGCGTGAACGTTGATACGAAAACACCTACGCAAAACACCATGGCAATTAACATCACGATCAGGCCAAGTGCCAGAGCGCTTTATGCCATCTAACTAAACACTACTGGTGTGGCTTATCAGGACGTCTTTGAAAGTCCTGATCGCTCACCCAATGCCTGGCGAATCTCGGCGTGCTTGGATTCGCTGAGCTCGTATCGTAGAAAAATCGAGGCGCCGATAACATAAGCTATAAATGGTAGCGCACCCAAGAGGAGGCGAAGTGCCAGTTCCGCCGAAGGCGGTTGTTGAACCTGATTGGCCACAAAGCCGGACAGTTGAAGCACCCAACCAAGAATGAAAACCACGATGGCACCAGCGGATTTTATGGCAAAACCATAAGCAGCAGAATAAGCGCCTTCGTTGCG
>JAADHW010000130.1 GCA_013151695.1 Gammaproteobacteria bacterium | reverse complement strand
CTCTTACTGGTGTATTCCTCGCTTTCGATTTGCGCTTTCAGCCAGTCGTCATTGGGCGGGGTAAATGAGATGCTTTGTCTTGCCATGGGCTGGCCTCCAAAAATAGTCTAGTGGTGCAATTTTACACCATATTGGCATTTTGTGTAAAACATTTGGCATGTGCCAAAGGGCTGCGTTCGATTCCATAGAAGCTCGTACTCTTCTGGCGACAATATCTGCAGTCTATTGCTCTGCGGTAGTAAATCTTCCGGTGTGTCCATGATGGGTTTTCTCCTTGGAAAACCCCGTCTTTTCAGTCACACAAGGACGCTGACGACTAATGCATCTTTTCGGGCGTTAGGGCGAAATTGGTCATAATATATGTGTTAAATCTCAACTATTTCTATAATTTGCCCGCCGTCACCAGCTAGGTAAAGCTCATTCCACCTAAAGATGTCCCGCCACACACGAACAGTGTTTGCCCGGTAACAAAATCTGCATCATCGTGCAGAAAGAATTGTACTGCCCGGCTGACATCTTGGGGCTTTCCTAGCCGGCCTAGCGGTATTCTTGAAGCGACACGTTGGATTGCTTCACCGCCTTTGGGTAAGACGTCATGTAACATCTGCGTATCTTCAATGGGTCCTGGTGCCACCATGTTTACGGTCACTCCATGAGCGGCCAGCTCTAGTGCCCAGGTACGCCCCATACCGACCATGCCAGCTTTGGTTGCCGAATATACGGTTCTTTTTGCAAGCCCAACGATTGCGCGAGTACTCATTAACACTACTCGACCTTGTTTTTTACTCTGCATGGTTGGGAGAGCTGCCTGCAGCATGGCTATGGCACACCCAAGGTGTAACTGAGTTAACGCCATGAGGTCTTCGTCAGTCACCTCGGCTAACGGCTTTTCTCGAATGGTTCCAGCGTTGTGGACTATTCGAGTACTTGGCCAACGCTTTGCAGCATCAATAAACGTGGTAGCCAGTGCTTCGTGATCTGTTAAATCAACTTCTACAGAATAGAGGTCTGGGTGTTCTATAGAGGGTGCGCGTCGGGCAAAACTAACCACCGCATATCCTTGTTTCAATAGATCTTGGCAAAGATGAGCGCCGATACCGGAGCTTGCGCCGGTGAGCCAAACAAAATTCTTACTCATGCGAGAGTTCCTTTTCCAAAATCTTAGGGTCTTCACGGTATCGGCTATATATTTCTTGTGCGAATTCACCGCTGTAAACGTCCTCTACACCGCGCGCAAGCCCAGCCACCAAGTCTTTGGCTAATCGATCAGGTGCCAGCTTTGGCGGTGGAATCAATTCGTTTGCTATATCGTCGATGGGGCCAAAAAAAACGTTAAGTACTTTCACTGCATAAGCTTGAAAATCAGATCGTAAGTACTGGCTCAAACTAAATGCTGCCGCCTGAGACGCTGAATATGTACCCTGTGATGGATGGTTTGTTAAGGCGAAGATCGAAAGTAAGTTTACCCAAGCGACAGAATGTCCTTGTCCAGATCTGTGTTTTATTTTAGGACCAAATTCCTGAGCGAGATGAAGAAGGCCGAGGTAGTTTAGTTCAATTTCTGTGCTGGCTTGTTGTGTTTCGGTAAGCGAGGAAGTGTTAGCTACGCTACACGCCTGGACAGTATTGATGACTATATCTACCCTATCACCTAACATTTTCGCTTGTTCTTGCATGTTGTTTGGGTTGGTTAGATCAAGGCCGATGATTTCGACACCGGGTAATTTCTCCAACGCCATAAAATTTGTATCTTTGCTTGCTGAGTTACCGCCACCCACCCAAATATTCTTTGCCCCAGATTGAGCCAGTGCTCGAACAATCGCTTGGCCCACATCGCTCTGGCCATCGGTGACTAGTATGCTGCGAGACTCAGGGTCGCATCCCATCTCACTGTGTTGTTTGTTGCCTGGCATAGGTAATGTGTCCTGTTGTGAAGTTGCGACTAATACACCTCGGCCAGAGCGATCCAGACGTAAGTCTACGATGACTGGGCAGGGTGATAATTCTGCGTCGTGTGCAAGGTGTGCAACTACGGTCGGGCCAATGTTGAGTTGAATCAAGCCGATACGCCAAGGAGTTCGGTCTGCATAAAATTGATTTTGACTATGATGTAAGGCTGTTTCGGATAATAACTTTCCGGCTCCGTCGGCGCGACACCAGATAAGTTGCTCGCCAAGACAATGACGGCACATTTCTGCCGGTGGGTATTGGAATTTTGAACATTCTTGACATTGTTGTAGCTCAAAAACACCACGAGCGGCAGCTGAGGTTAGACCTAGAGCAATGCGGCTTCGTGGAGATGGAGGCAGAGGTTTTTTTTGATGCACTACCCTACCCCCGCTCCAGTAGTGCTGCAGCAGTACACAAGCCACGATCATAGTTGATCATGCCGAAGCCACTGACCAAGCCTATTTGTGCGTGGGGTACTTGGTGTCCCATACATTGATCTGTGAGTTGGCGTAGCGCTTCTACCAGCCCCAAATACCCCCCTGCTGCACCAGCCTGCCCGACAGACAGCTGTCCGCCAGAAGGGTTTGTTGGAAAGTCACCGTTCCAAGTAAAGTCGTGTGCTCGAACAAATTCTGCCCCCTCGCCCTTTGCGCAAAACCCTAAATCTTCGAATTGCATGACGTTGATCACAGGGTAGTCGTCATAAGTACACAAAAAATCGACGTCTTGTGGGGTGCAACCAGCACGCGCGTAGAGTGCATCGATATCCATTGCCCAACCGCCGCGTGTTTGAATGGGGTCATCGGGATAAGCATTGTGGCGCTCAATGGTAGACAGTAGTTTGGCATATGGGAGGTTGAGTACTTCAGCTTGAGCACGGTGCATGACTAACAAGCCCTCTCCCCCAGCACACGGCATGACGCAGTCCAATAAATGTATTGGTGAAGCAATGACTTTGGCGTTCATGTACTGCTCAAGCGTTATTGGTTTTTTAAATAGCGCATTAGGATTAGCAAGTGCGTTAGTTCTTTGTGCGACACATAGTTTGCCGAAATCTTCGCGTGTAACGCCATATTCGCGCATGTAGTATTGGGTGAGAAAGGCAAAACTGCCGTTTGGACCCCCTGCTCCGTATGGGTATACAGCATCTTGGGCATTTTGGCTGAAACTACTCAGGAGATTTCGAAATGTGTCAACTTGATTGGTATCACCGCTGATACAGGCGACTACTTCAGCATCGCCGTTTTGTACTGCGCGTGCTGCACGCCGCAGGGCAACAACCCCACATGCGCCTCCCATGGGTATATGGTCTAGCCAGCGTGGTGAGAGACCTAACTGCTGGGTTAAGCCCACTGCAGTATCGGGTGCTAATTGAAAGCTTGATACACAAAGTCCATCTACTCCACCTTTG
>JAADHW010000347.1 GCA_013151695.1 Gammaproteobacteria bacterium | reverse complement strand
CCTGGATGGTGCCCAAACCCTGGCGGATGAAATGCGCAAAAGAGGTAAGCCAGACTGGCAATACCTAGCTTATCAGCGCCTAGCAGATGACTACTTTGTGAAAGAACGTTATCTCGACAACGTAGCTACTTGGCAGACCTTTATCGAACACAATTCATTGGACATCAGAGCGCCCGCGGCACATCAGGGCATGATTAAGACACTCATGGATGCGGGTTTCCCCAGTGATGTCCTACCGAAGAAGAAAGAGTATGTGGTTCGTTACGGCGTATATTCTGAGTTTTGGGCGGCTCACCCAGATGGTGTCCGAGACGACTACTTGCCAACCCTACACCTTTATTTGTCAGAGTTGGCAAAACTCGCCCATGCTGATGCGCAGGACTATGACAAACTGTTGCAAGACAAGAAAACAAAGCGTAAGCATCGGGTTAGCGAACGCACAGCCCTTTTCCTAGCCGCAGCCCAGTGGTATGAAGAGATGATCGTCACTTTTCCTGAAGATCCTCGCACCGCGGAATATTTGTTCCTTCTTGGAGAGTCTTATACCGAGGCGGTTGAGCCGGGCAGGGCAGTTGCGGCCTATCAAAGGGTGGTGAGAGATTTTCCTGAATATCCACAGGCTCACGAAGCAGGCTATGCCGCTATTATTGGTTTGAGTGAACTTGTTGAGACTGCACCGGCAGACGAACACGAGTTGTGGCAGAGATTGAAGATAGATGCGCAAATAGAGTTTGCCTTGTTGTTTGCAGGAGACCCGCGCGCACCATCAGTACAAACAGATGCGGCAGATACCTTGTTTAGTTTAGGCCACACGGCGCAAGCTCTAGACTTGGCTGAAAACCTTCTCCAAGAATGGCCAAGTGTCGACCTTGCGTTACGCAAGACAGCACTCCTTATTATCGGCCATGGGCGCTTCGAAAATGGAGAGTTTGTGGCAGCAGAAAATGCCTATCATCAACTGCTGGCCGGGCCTTTGGATTCTGTACAACGAGCTAAGGTGGATGAACGTCTGTTAGCGTCTGTGTATAAACAAGGTGAACTGGCTGAGCTTGAACTGAGTATAGATGAAGCTGTTGGTCATTACATGCGTCTCGCAAAATTGGCGCCTGGCTCTGCATTAGCCGCGCAAGGCCATTTTGATGCCATAGCTGCCATTGAAGGCGCTGGTCAGGTTGCGAAAGCAGCTAGCCTGCTGGCGGATTTCCGACAGATCTATCCGCACCATGAGCTTGGTAAAGACATAGATATGCGTCTTGCCGGGATGTATGAAGAATCTCAGAACCTTTCTGCAGCTGCGGTGGAGTACGTTAATCTAGCTCAGCGTGCGCAAGACAAAGATGTGCGTCGTCAGTCGCTGTATCGAGCAGCCGAAATTTATCTTGAGTTGGAAGATGTATCGCTTGCGATAGAGCATTTTCGTGACTACGCCCACTCATATAAGCAACCGCTCCAACAGCGCTTGGAGGCCATACACCATTTGGACTTGCTCTATCAGCGCACGGGTGAGGGTGATAAGCGACGCTTTTGGTTGGCTAAGAAGATTGACGTATATGAAGATATGGGTAAAGGGGCAAACGAAAGGGCAACCTTCTTGGCTGCACAGGCACAGTTTCTATTTGCCGAGGATGAACGTGCCAAGTTTGCAAGTATTCGTCTGACTCATCCGCTTAAACGCAGTTTAAAGAAAAAGCAGAATGCACTGAAGAAAACGCTGAAGTCGTTTGAGCGCGTGGCGGCTTATGAGGTGGCGCAGTATACGGCAGCTTCAACATTTAACATCGCTGACCTGTATAGCTCATTGTCGAAATCCATTATGTCGTCCGATCGTCCGAAGGGCTTGTCGAGCATGGAAATGGAGCAATACGATATCTTGCTTGAAGAGCAGGCGTTCCCATTTGAAGAAACGTCGATAGAGGTTCACGAAGTGAACCTACGTCGAGCGTGGTCTGGCTCCTATGATGAATGGGTAAAGTTGTCGTTTGTGGAACTCGCTCGATTGATGCCCGGGCGCTATCGTAAACCAGAGCGAGAGGTGACTTATGCTCAAGCGATTCACTAACGTTAGCATTTTGTGTTTGTTGGTTTCGGCCTGCAACAGCGTACCGGGCAACCCTGATGCGGTTGCGGTGCAACAGCAGGGTGAAGGCCAAGCTGTTGAGAGTTATACCGGTACTAAATCACCAGCGGTGCCGATTCCACCTATAAAGGTAGGCAATCAGGCCCTGTTTGATCGTGCACTGGGTTTGTTGCAAAGCCAACAGTATCTTGCTGCTGAAGTCTTGTTAATTGAACTCACCCAGAGTCAACCAGGGCTAGCAGGACCTTGGGTAAATCTTGGGTATGTGCATTTGTCACAGCAACGCATTGAGCAAGCCCACTCGGCTTTCATTCAAGCGATTGAAGCCAATCCTAGTAATTGTGATGCGCTTAACCAACTGGGTGTTATGGCCCGACAGCAGGGCCAATTTGATGATGCTGAAGGTTACTACAAACAATGTATAGAGGCCCAGCCTGGCTATGGCAATGCGCATTTGAATTTGGCCATTTTGTACGAATTGTATATGGGTAGATTTTCTGAAGCGCTGGTGGCGTATCAAGGATACCAGCTGTCCGAGCCTGAGCCAGATACTCGCGTAGTGGGTTGGGTGATGGATTTGGAGCGCCGAATTTCATCCTTAGCGCAGAGATAGGTGATGGTATGAATAAGGTAATTATGAGAAATAGAATGCGTAGGGTTGTTTTTTTATGTGCTGCAATGACCGCGCCATTGATCTGCGCCGAGGAATCGTCAGGCGCTGCAGAGCAGCCAAAAGTGACCGAAAACCGGGATCAGGTAGCAGAAACGTCTTCTCGTGTCCTGCTACTTGACGAAACCGTGATCTCTGGCAACCAAGAGTTGCCAAAAGTACTTTATATCTTGCCCTGGCGCGAACCGAACGGTTTGCCAGATATTGAAATCCAAGCTGAGTTTACCGAAGCAGAAGTTTTTAGACGCTTGTATCCCCCAGCGTATCGAAGGGAACTAGGTTACTTCGATACGTTGCAGGGGCTACGTGAAAATAACGATCCAGATCAGGAGGAGTAGAGATGGATATGTACGTGACCTTTGTAGGTTTTTTCCAAGAAGGTGGACCCTTCATGTATCCGATCGCCATTATATTGGCCATTGGTATTGCGATTGCGTTAGAGCGATATTTCTACCTAGCGAGCCAAATGCGGGTAAATCGTAAAGACTACAATGCGCTGTTGCCCCTGCTGAAACAGCGTCGGGTTAAAGAAATTGCTGAAGTAACAAAAAAGTCATCTTCAGCAATGGCTCGTATCGTTGCGGATGGTATAAATAAACAAAGTGTTGCAAACGAGATGCCCGTCGTCGCACTGATATTGAATCGGCGATGGAAGAAGGTTTGTTAGAGGCACTTCCAGGAATAGAGCGCCGCACTCCCTATTTGGCGACCTTTGCAAACATAGCAACTCTGTTAGGTTTGTTAGGCACCATTATTGGTTTGATAGCCGCATTTACTGCCGTTGCTAACGCAGATCCGGCGGAGAAGGCCAACTTGCTTTCTCAAAGTATATCTATTGCGATGAATACGACGGCATTTGGCCTGATGGCGGCGATTCCGTTATTGCTGATTCACTCTATGTTACAGAGTAAAACCAGCGCCATTATCGAAAGTTTAGAGATTGCCGTGGTTAAGTTTGTCAATGTTCTCGAAGGAAATGCTGATGTCATGGCCAAGGCTGCGGCCAAGGCCGCGAGCAGCACAAAGAAAGTGCCAAGAACTGCTTAGTAAACCTAAAAAAAACAAACTGATTAAGGTAAGCGAGCATGGATCGCGTACGTAGACGAAGAAAAAAACATGATGAGGCGGCTGAGCTGAACATCACCCCGTTCATGAATCTCATGATTGTGTTGGTGCCAGTGTTGCTGCTCTCTATGGTGTTCACTCACACCACCGTCATTGATCTCAATTTTCCCATGGGTGATGCAGCGTCAGGCGAATTTGACCCTGAAAACGTGCATCTTGAAGTAGCAGTTTACGCTGACCAAATGGTGATTGCAGATGGCCGCGGTGGTGTGATTAAGCGTTTACCGCTAGTGGATGGAACTCACGACTTTGAAGAGTTGTCACTGGTGATGCAAGAGCTCAAACGGCGGATGCCAGAAAAAGACGACATTGCTGTGTTGTTGGAGGAACAAACCAATTATCAAACATTGGTTTCGGTGATGGACAAGGTCCGTTCCTATCCTGCTCTACAAGCGTTAGAAGTTGTACAAGCTGAGCTTTTCCCGGTTATTTCCTTAGGTGATACCCCACCACTGGCTGGTTCGAAAAGTGTTGCCCAATCAAGGCTGGCGACGCAAGGAGGCCAGTCGTGAGTAGCTTGCGAAGCAAAAGACGCCGCAGGCGCCAAAAGAAAGCCAAAGTAGCGAGCCTAAATTTGGTTTCGTTGATGGATATTTTTACCATCTTAGTTTTCTTCCTGATGGTGAACTCTTCGGAAGTAGAAGTGTTGCAGTCTAGTTCGAACATCAAATTACCCGATTCAACTTCGCAACAAAGACCAGGGAATAATATTGTCATTTCTGTCAGCAAAGACGACCTGATTGTTCAAGGGCGCGCCGTGGCTAAAATTGCCGATCTTAAAGGCCAACAGCAACCTTTAATTGCGGGTCTACAAGCAGAACTTGAATATCAAGCTGAACGCAAAGGCGATATTCCCGAAGGTGGATATGAAATCACTGTTATGGGGGATAAAGAAGTACCTTATTGGCTGCTAAAGAGAATTTTATATACCTGCCAAACCACGGATTTTGCTCAGGTCAGCTTAGCGGTCAACAAAATACATATTGCTGAGCCCCAAGACAACTCATCTGGAGTACAGTCATGAGCCGGGTTGCAGTCAACGTAGTTGTGGCTCCTCGTGACTTCGACTTGCCTTGGGACAACAAGCGACAAGATCGGCAATCTTTCAAGAAATGGCTGACGGCATGTTTGGCTATTCTCCTCTTCGTCGGGTTGCCGATGCCTTGGCTGGTTTTGCCCGAAGTCGAGCGAGAAGAGTTGGAAGAGTTACCGCCTCAGCTGGCGCGTATCTTGCTGGAAAAACCAGAACCGAAAATTCCGCCACCGCCCCCGCCGCCGAAAAAGGTGGATAAAAAACCGCCAGTGGAGCAGCCAAAGCCAAAACTTGAGCAAGATACAA
>JAADHW010000273.1 GCA_013151695.1 Gammaproteobacteria bacterium | reverse complement strand
CATCCAGATGTTGACCTCATGGTTACCTACACTGGAGATCGTGAGGGTGTGACTGCCATCACTCCAGTTCAACTGGTTCCAAGGCGATGGCACCGCAACATTGGCAACACTGGCCACACCATCTATACCCGCATGGATCTCGTTTGAGTCCGCCGAAGTTCCTATGCCACGCACCCACAGGTAGTGTGTACCGGGCGGCGACTTCGCCATTAATTTCTGAACGTCTTGGCGTGTCAACTGAGTGCTTGTGCCAACAGCTGTCTTGCTTGACCTTCTAATAAAGGCCGTTTGATGGTACTTTCCACGGGCAGTGCACCTTCGTCGCACGAAAATTCGTGACATTGATTTCGAGTAATATGTATCCTACTATTCTTATCAATAGCGCCAGCTAGGTAGATGCCCAATTGAATGCTTTAATAGCAAATTTGAACTTTGCAACGGATCTCAGAGTGTTGTTTTGTTTTGCGAAAGATGCGCAAGTAAAACCATACAGACCTGTTGCATACAGACCCATTGAGAGGCCTTACAAACAAGACGGCAACGAATAGTAGAGATTCACACTCGTGACACGTCTACGCGCGTTCTACACTTCGCTACTTTTTTTTGTAGCATGGGTACTGTGGTCTGGCTTGTTCACACCTTTACTGCTAGGTCTTGGTGTTGCAGTCTCAGTATTTGTCTACTAATTAACAAGGCGCATGGGATACATGGACAACGAGCTCTTTAGAGTTCGCTTCAATATGCGATTTTTTGGCTATTGGGTATGGATTGCAAAGGAAATTATATACTCCAGTATTGAAGTTGCGCGCATCGTGTTAAACCCCCGCCTGCCAATCAGCCCACGTATTGTTGAAATCAACGCCACTAGCAAACATCCCTTCGACCAAGTTTTGCTAGGAAATTCCATCACATTGACCCCAGGCACAATCGCACTTGATGTTCGAGATGGTATTCTTAGGGTGCATACGCTCACCCAGGAGGGGGCCGATACGATGTTGTCTGGTGAGATGGATAGGCGAATTGCTGCGCTGAGGCGCGACTAGAGTGTATTACGTTGTCGTCATCGCTACCTTTGCGACCATGGGTCTTGCACTTGTAAGGGCACTTCTCGGTCCGAGCGTTTACGATCGTGTGCTCGCGGTTAATATGTTTGGAACCAAAACTGTACTTGTGCTTATTGTCATTGCCTTCTTGTACGGTCGTCCTGATTTCCTAGATCTTGCAATGGCGTATGCATTGATCAATTTTGTTGGCGTGTTAGCGGTACTGGTGTTCTTCCGTACTCGCGCACAACGAGAACCCACAGCAACTAAGAGTAAGGACTAATTTGATGTCACTTTTGCTTGATGTTCTTAGTTGGGGGTTACTTTCCTTGGGTGGTGTGTTCGTTTTTATTGGTGGGCTAGGTGCCGTTCGTATGCCAGACCTTTACACCCGTATGCATGCTGCGAGCCTCACTGATACTATTGGTTCGATCCTCATTATTGTAGGCGTGATGCTCCAAGCGGGAGCTTCATTGGCTACGCTAAAACTGATAATGATCTTGATTTTTTTGTTGTTGACCAGCCCCACTGCAACCAATGCTTTGGCCAGCGCCGCGCTCATTTCGGGTAATCTGCCTAAAGTAGCCACACAGTACGGTAAGGATCCTTCGCAGTGACAGTTTTCTTCGGCGTCTTCTTGCTGACGCTCCTGCTGATTGTGGCAATTGCGATTGTCCGAGCAGACAACCTTTTCGTCGCTGTTATGCTGGGGGGCATTTTCAGTTTACTGATGGCTACGATCTTTTTCTTACTCGACGCGCCAGACGTTGCACTCACTGAGGCTGCGGTAGGCGCGGGTATTTCCACGGTACTGTATCTCGCTGCGTTAGCACTCACCGCAGAACGCGAAAAAAGACATACAGTTCATCAAATCAAGGCACTTGTTGTGGTGACTACAACCGCGCTATTGGTCATATTTGCAACGTTTGACAATGTCCAATTTGGCGATCCTACCGCGCCCGTTCACGTCCATGTTGGCCCGTGGTATCTCGAAAATACCCAACGTTATATGGACATTCCAAACGTGGTCACTGCCATCCTGGGGAGCTTTCGCGGGTACGATACTCTCGGTGAACTTTTTGTGGTATTCACCGCCGGCATAGGAGTGTTGTTTTTACTTGGAACTCGTCCCAAAAAAGATACCGAAGCTGCTGAGACATTAATTCCGCAACAATCTGAGACTAGCGAAGGACTACGAAACTACCTAATACCTCGACTTACCGGACGGCTCTTGGTTCCCATTATTTTGTTGTTTGGACTTTATGTTCAGTTCCATGGGGAATACAGCCCTGGTGGTGGCTTCCAGGCCGGAGCGATCATTGCAGCAGGCATCATACTTTATGCTCTTCTCGAAGGAGAAACTGCCGCATTACGTGTTGTACCACAATGGATGCTCATGGCATTAATGGCAGGTGGTGCTTTGTTGTACGGTATGGTTGGCGTTGTCGGCATGCTTCTCGGCGGGCAGTTCTTAGACTATTCTGTTTTGGCCGATAACCCCGTTACTGGTCAGCAACTGGGTATTTTGTTGATCGAGCTAGGCGTAGGCATGACCGTGTCTGGCGTCTTGTTAAGTATATTTCATGCCTTTGCCGCTAGAGACAAATACTAATGGACTGGCTAGGTGTCTACTACTACTGGGCATTTGCGGCCCTCCTGATGATCGGTTTTTACGCAGTTATCGCAAAATCAAATCTGATCAAGAAACTGATTGGGCTATCGATGTTTCAGTCTGCGGTGTTCTTATTGTACATAACAATGGGCAAGATCGACGATGGCACCGCACCCATCTACCACGAAGGCATTAGTCAGCAAATTTTCTCCAACCCGCTACCACAGGTGCTCATCCTGACGGCGATTGTTGTGGGTATTTCAACTGTTGCCCTCGGACTTGGCATCATTGTACGGATACAAGAAGAATACGGCTCTATCGAGGAGCATGAAATTTTGGGGATCGACGAGCGTTGAGTGCGTGGGCGCAGCATTTACCGGCCTTGCAAGTTGGTGTTCCGCTACTGACTACGCCGATCATCGTTCTACTGCGACCGCATGGGCTGTCATGGGCAGCAGCTACCCTAACCAGTTGTTTCACTTTTTTCATCGCCGTGATGCTTACGGTGGCGGTGTTACAAGGCCAACAGGTGCAGTATTCGATGGGTGCATGGCCCGCACCTCATGGCATCGCACTCAGCGTTGATGCATTTAGTGCGATATTGCTCCTGATTGTGACAGGTGCATCAACGGTGGCTCTACTTGCCGCACGCCAAATAGTCAACGCCGAAATAGAAGCCTCACGCCAACCCTTATTTTATACTGCATGGTTATTAGCCCTTGCCGGGTTTGTCGGCATTCTAGTTTCAGCGGACGCATTTAATATTTTCGTGTTCATGGAAATTTCGTCCCTAGCAAGCTACGTACTCATTGCTGGTGGATCGGATCGACGGGCCTTACCAGCGGTATTCAAATATCTTGTGATGGGCACTATCGGTGCAACTTTCTACCTGATTGGAATTGGCCTCATTTATTTAATGACCGGCACGCTTAATTTGGCAGACATGGAGGTGCGAATTCGTGAGGTTTCTGATCAAAAACCCATTCTCGTGGCTGCCGGTTTCATCACTATCGGTTTAGCGCTGAAAGCGGCGGTATTTCCGTTGCACCTTTGGCTGCCTAATGCCTATACCTATGCACCGGTCCCAGTGACGGTGTTCTTAGCAGCGTGCTCAACCAAAGTCTCTTTGTACTTGTTGCTTCGATTTGACTTTTTCCTGTTCCAGCCTAACCTCCTCAATCACAACATTCAGTTTTCCTATTTTATAATGCCTTTGGCGATATTGGCGATATTGGCTGCGTCTTCACTGGCGATGTTCGAACGCAATTTGAAACGACTGTTGGCTTATTCTTCGATCGCCCAGGTAGGATATATTTTACTGGGTGCTAGCCTAGTGAGCCTGATCGGACTCACTGCAAGTGTGATTCATATGTTCAACCATGCCCTCGCCAAAGCAGCACTATTCCTTTGTGTTGCATGCCTGGCGACACGATGTGCCAATTTACGTATAGATTCTCTGCGCGGTGTTGCCAAGCAAATGCCTTGGACAATGGCTGCATTCTTGCTCGCAGGATTGAGCCTGATCGGGGTGCCGGGGACCGCTGGGTTTATCAGCAAATGGTATCTTATCACTGCTGCGCTCGATGAAGGATTGCTAGGTGTTGGATTGATAGTTGTTGTTGCTGCAGGCTCTTTGATGGCAGTTTACTACCTGTGGCGGGTAATCGAGGCAGCCTATTTTGGTAAAACGAATGAAGGCGCCGAAATTGTTGGAGAGGCGCCGCTAGGCATACTCGTCGTATGCTGGTTGGTTGTGTTGTCTAATTACTATTTTGGATTAGCGCCGTCGTTGCCCACCACGCTTTCTTCTGCAGCGGCTCAAATACTGCTGGGACAAGTTCCTTGAACGCAGGTGTCGCCATGATGAGTGCCATTGGGATACCCATCATCGGGGCGGTAGCAATTCTCGTAGTTGGGAAAATAAGTTCGAACGCTCGTGCTGCGGTAGTACTACTGACGGCAGGCGCCTTAGTTTGGGTGGTAGCAGGGCTGTTGCTCAACCTCCAAGCGAGCCAACTCGAGGTAGTTCAAATTGCCGAGATTGTCCCAGGCATCACAATTGCCTTACGAGCCGAACCATTGGGCTTGATCTTCGCTGCACTCGCTTCAGTTCTTTGGGTCATTAACTCCGTATATTCGATCGGCTATGTGCGTGCAAATAACGAGTCTAATCAAACGCGATTTTTTGTGTTCTTCTCACTCGCCATTGCGGCAACTATGGGTGTGGCTTTTTCTGCAAACTTGTTTACGTTGTTCTTGTTTTACGAACTGTTGACGTTGTCGACCTACCCCTTGGTGGCACACAAAGGAGATGAGTCGAGTGTCCGCGGCGCAAGGGTGTATCTAGGTGTGCTTCTTGTTACCTCTATCGGCTTTTTCTTGCCGGCGATCATTTGGACATATGCACTTACCGGCACTGGTGACTTTGTCACCGGAGGGATTTTGCAAGGACATATTGACGGACCTGTGGTGGGGTTACTATTGGGGCTGTTTGTATTTGGCGTGGGGAAAGCTGCCGTCATGCCGGTGCATCGTTGGCTTCCGGCCGCTATGGTAGCCCCTACTCCGGTAAGTGCGCTGTTGCACGCCGTTGCCGTCGTCAAGGCAGGCGTATTCGCCATTACAAAGATCGTGTTATATATCTTTGGTGGCGATTTTCTAGGCGCTGAAGCCTCTATCAAATGGTTACCGTATGTCGCGGCTTTCACAATCATTGCTGCCAGCATCGTGGCATTACATCAACAGAACCTAAAGCGCATGCTTGCTTATTCTACCGTGGCCCAATTGTCGTATATCGTCATGGCAATTGGCATGATCAACCCACTAGCGAATATAGGCGCCATGCTTCACATCGTCACCCACGCATTTGGCAAAATAACACTGTTTTTTGCAGCTGGTGCCATTTATACAGTGTCGAAGAAGACTGAGCTCAATCAGCTTCGTGGCATCGGTCGTCGTATGCCATGGACAATGCTGGCCTTTAGCATCGGTGCTCTAAGCATGATTGGCGTACCACCGACGGCTGGATTTGTATCAAAGTGGTACATTCTCGCAGGCGCTATTCAAACCGACCACTACGCTGTGATTGCGACATTGGTTGTCAGTACAGTACTCAACGCCCTCTACTACCTACCTGTCATCTATCTGGCATGGTTTGGGCTAGAGAGGTCTGGACAAGAGAATTTTGGACAAGGGCAGGCAGCGCCTACAATCGAGCACGCAGAGGCACCGGGATTGATGTTAATCGCGTTAATGGCTACAGCAGCACTCACCCTGCTGTTGTTCTTTTTTCATCAACCGGTTGTGCAGTTGATTGAACGATTGGCTCATGGGGTGTAATGGTGAATTCGATAAAAGATGATCACTGGCTGGAGCGTCCGAAAACTGTAAAACGGCTGTGGTACGGGTTCATTATTTTGTTAGTACTTAGCGTAGTTGCGCAGTTGTATACAGGTGGCAAAGGCTACTTTGGCATTGATGGGTGGGTTGGATTTGGCGCGTGGTTTGGCTTTCTCGCCTGCGTAGTCCTGGTCATCATCGCAAAGATTCTCGGTAAAGTACTAAAACGCGAAGAATCATTTTATGGCGAGTCCGATGATTGAGTGGTTATCACCCACGATGGTCTTATTGGCGAGTACGCCGCTTATTGGTTTGCTTCGCGGTCACTTTCGCGACGCCGTTATCTTGGTTGTTCCACTGATATCCCTGTGGTTGGTGTGGCAAGTTCCCGATGGTGTGGTGATGACCCTGTCCTTTTTCGAATATCGTATTGAGCCGATTGAAGGCAGTGCATTGCGACGCCTTTTTGGGACAATATTTGCACTGATGACCTTTGTGGGTGGGTTGTATGCATTTCGCCAATCGCGTTGGTATGAAATTGCAGCAGGGTACGTTTATGCCGCTGGCGCCATTGGTGTGTGTTTCGCCGGAGACCTCATCACCCTTTTCATTTACTGGGAATTGATGGCACTGTTTTCTACCGTAGTAATTTGGTGTGGTGGCACGCCGGCTGCTCGGCAAGCAGGTATACGCTACGCCACCATGCATTTGCTTGGTGGCACCATACTGATGATAGGAATAATCAGCCTTGCGTTAGAGAGCGGTTCTGTGGACATCGTACCTTTGCGGGCAGCGGACTTCAGCACTTGGATGATTCTGATTGGATTGCTTGTTAACGTCGCCGCTCCACCGGTTTCTGCTTGGTTGGCTGATGCTTATCCAGAGGCTAGCCCCACCGGTTCAGTTTTTCTTTCTGCCTTTACCACTAAAACGGCAGTGTTTACGTTGATTTTGATGTTTCCGGGCGAACCAATACTCATTCCAGTGGGTTTGTACATGGTCATGTACGGCATTATTTACGCGCTGTTGGAAAATGATGCGCGTCGTATTCTGGCCTATTCTATTGTCAACCAAGTCGGATTTATGGTCTGTGCAATTGGCATCGGTACTGAACTTGCAATCAACGGTGCTGCGTCACACGCGTTTGCCCATATTATCTACAAAGCCCTTCTTTTTATGAGCGCTGGTGTTGTGGTTTATCGCACAGGAATTTCAAAGTGTACCGAACTTGGTGGATTGTTTCGTACTATGCCCATTACGATGGTTTGTGGCGTGATTGGGGCCCTTGCGATTTCTGGCTTCCCGTTGACCTCTGGGTTCACAACAAAAACAATGATCTCTCAAGCTGCTGCTAACGAAGCCTTGGTCGCAGTGTACTTTCTATTAGCAGCAGCATCCGCGGGTGTCTTTCTCCATGCAGGAATTAAATTTCCATGGTTCGTGTTCTTCCAGAAGGATTCTGGGTTGCGCCCAAAAGATGCACCCTGGAACATGTCGGCTGCGATGATATTGTTTGCAGCGTTATGTATTTTTATTGGCGTGTTCCCGGAATTACTGTATCGCCACTTACCCTACGCGGTTGATTTCAACGCTTACACACCCACAAAGGTTATTTATTATCTACAGTTGTTGTTGTTCTCTGGTCTGGCGTTCTTTCTTTTGTTACCACTGATGCGTCGTACCCGCACAATTAGCCTTGACGTGGACTGGCTATGGCGGGTCGCCTTAGTCGCCTTGAGCCGTAATTTGTCTAGCTGGGCGCATGCCACAACTGCGCATTTAAATAATAGGTGGGTACGTTGGCTCGGGCAGTTTAACGAGAGGCCATCTGAGCCTGGATATGTAACAAGGAAGCAGAAAGTTCTGCGAATTGATTTGTGGCGTAATTGGTCAATTGGTAGCACAGCGTTGTGGATAGCGGTTCTTTTAGCCAGTTATGTAGCAATTTACGCAACCTGAGCACGGCTAATACCCCGGCTAACGTCGCACTAAACATCAAGCTAAGCGATAACTCTCAACAGAATTCATTCGATTACTCAGTAAATACGAACTATCGTGCGCCCATGGTCAACTTCAAACACTTACATTATTTTTGGACGGTCGCTAGAGAGGGTGGCGTGGTTCGAGCCGCTGAACGACTTCACCTCACACCTCAGACAATTAGTGGGCAACTGAGTCTACTGGAGAAGCAGCTGGGAATAGATTTATTCCTGCGAGTTGGACGAAACTTGGAGCTGACAGAGACAGGAAAACTCGTTCTGAGCTACGCAGACGAAATTTTTTCACTGGGTGGAGAACTTGAGGAAGCTGTTCATCGGCTGCCTCAAGGGCGGCAACAGGTCTTTCGGGTTGGTGTCGTTGACATGGTGCCTAAATCTATAGCCTTGCGCATACTTGAGCCTGCATTGTCGATGGACAAACCGGTACGCATGATATGTCGTGAGGCGGGCTTAGAAGAATTGTTAGCCGAATTGGCCGTGCATCGACTTGATCTCGTATTGGCTGACCGTACCATTCCGCCAACCGTCAGTGCGAGAGCGTTTTGTCACAAGCTTGGTCATTGCGGAGCGAGTTTCTTCGCCACTAATAAGTTGCAGCGAAAACTCAAAGGCAAAGGCAAATTCCCCCAATGCCTTGACGGCTCGCCTATCATACTGCCGACGATAGGAAACCCATTGAGGTCAAGTATCGATCAATGGTTAGTCAAAGAACGTGTCCACCCCCGCATCGTGGCTGAATTTGACGATAGCGCTCTAATGAAAGCGTTTGGACAAGAAGGTCTAGGCGTCTTCGTGGCGCCAGCGGTCATTACCACAGAAGTTGAGCGGCAATACCAGGTGAGCGCTATTGGCAGGGTCGATACCATCAAAGAGCAATTCTATGCGATATCGGTTGAGCGTCGTGTATCGCACCCAGTGGTATCCATGGTCGTAGAAGCTGCTCGTTCAATATTGTTCTCAGAGGATAAGTAGCACGCAGTACATTAATATAGTTAGGTGTCGAATTTTCGAGCCGATTAACGATTTCTTGTCCGACAGTACGATTCGAATATAATGGACATTCATTTCGGAATATTCGAAGTGATGGTTGGCGCTCTCTTCACTACAATCGGCAGCTCTTTTAACATCAGTACACTACATGTTGTACCGATGTAACACACACAAAAAAGGGTTCAGCATGTATTTAAAATTATCTCTCGTTGTGCTAACGGCGCTCGTTTTGACTGCCTGCGGGAATGAGTCTACGGATGTGGAAAGCCAGAGCGCAGACATCATTGCCGATATTAACGTCGCCGATATTGACGTCCAAAAAGAAAACGCTGTTGCCGAATCACAAAATGCGGAGAGCCTATGCTTGGACGCAGGCCCACAAACTCCACGGGACATCTCTGATAGGTCTGGTGTCAATTCGAATTTGTTTGCGCTGGCGCCTGGCTCTGAGCAAATGAACCTCTGCAATATACATACCCACACCAACGCTGAGCATAAAGGGCCGGGATTTAGTGTCTATGCCGGTGACGGCGTGAACGGGGGTTACCAATGCAACGATTCGGCCAGACTGACTGCAGCGGAATTGACCGATCCAGCAAATGGGAATGGCGCATTCAAAGGTGTCAAGCCAGGCGACACAATTGAAGTCCATTGGGTGCATACGTCCTGTGACATCACTCCTGGTGAAGGTCTGGGATCGTGCCTGAGTGAAACTTGCACCAACCCGTTGTTGCGTGTCGAGGCACAAGCTTTCTTGGTGGTAAATGACCCGGATGCCATCAACTTCAACGATTACGCCTACGCTGGGACAATCGCTAACGGTCTCCACCAAGCGAAGGCATTACCCAGCAACACAGGGTCACCGGTTGTTTTCCATGGATCCACCACGGGCCCAAGTTACACTCAATCGACATGTTCACCGCTCGAAGTGACGTGGGCTGTACGCCCGAGTTGTGCCAAGCTAGACATTGGCTCGTTAAATGAATGGGCAGAAAATGGCAATGTTTTTAACGAAACCAAATCTCATGGCGTTCGCCAGCTTGTGACTGCGCCTGAACTGCTAGCCGAAATAGAGTAACAAGTAGTAATGACCGCAACGCAGTATGCTCTGGTCACGACCTTCTTAGTTGTCGTTGCGTCTACTGCGTATGCCGGACCGGACGACAATCAAGCCTGGTCCGCTATCGCCGTGAACGGATCGATTGATGACGATAGTCGGTTTTTACTGTGGTTCGATGCGCATGCTCGATTTCGCGATGATGCGGGGGAGTTGGGCACGACAATTATCCGGCCAGGTATCGGCTGGAAAGCCACCAAGGGCCTAAATCTTTGGCTCGGCTATGCGCGGGTGACCTCGCATCGGAACGGCCCAGATGTTGAATCGGATATTGAAGAAGACCGCCTCTGGCAACAAGCAACCTATCCGGTAGCATCTTGGTTGGGCGGCAGCCTGTCTGGACGAACGCGCCTAGAGCAACGCCGTCGTAGTAGTGCAGGAGATAACACCGGCTGGCGGCTGCGCCAGGCTTGGCGCTGGTCAAGGCCTATAGAAGGCTCCACAATGTCGTATGTGGTTAGCAACGAGACCTTTTTTGGTCTGAACGACGCCGACTGGGGACAGCGTGACGGTTACGATCAAAATCGGGCATTTCTAGGCCTAGCATGGCAAGCAAAGCAAAAACTGCGGGCCGAAATAGGGTATCTTAACAACCATATTGACGGTGGCACGACGGGCAGTCGAACCAATCATGTGCTGTCACTCGCGCTTTATGTGCGTCTTTAATCAGCCCTCGGTTTACTGGGAAGACACACCACGACACAAAAGAGCTTAGGTTACGAACAATGTTCGCGGCCAAGGAGCACGATGTGAAGATCACATCAACTCAGGGACAACAAATTGAAAAAGCTACTCCTTATCATATTACTACTGGGCAGTTCGCCAGCTTGGGCAGCAACCAAACTTTATCTTTTCGACTGCGGGCACATTAACTTTCCTGATGTATCTTCCTTCGGCTTAAGCAATGAAGAAACGTCTGTGCGGGACCTGTTTGTGCCATGTTATCTTATCGAACATGACGGCAAACGACTGCTCTGGGAAGCCGGCCTGCCTATCAGCATGGCTGGTAAACCGCTGCATGAAAGCCAACCAGGTATGTGGGTAGAATATAAAAAGTCTATCCTCGACCAGCTGGCAGATATGCATATCACACCTGGCGACATCGACTTCACTGCCTATTCACACTTTCATTTTGATCATGTTGGTGCTGCAAATGCATTTACGCAATCAACCTTGCTCATACAACAAACGGAATACGACGCGGCGTTCCTAAATGCTAAAGATAACCCTATATTTGACCCCGCTTTGTATGACAAATTACACAACTCATCAATACAAATACTAAGAGGAGACCATGACGTGTTTGGTGACGGTGCCGTCAAAATAGTCTCCGCGCCTGGGCACACCCCAGGACATCAAGTTTTGCTACTCAATTTAGAAAACACCGGCGCACTCATGCTGTCGGGTGACCTGTATCATTTCGAAGCCAGTAGAAGGCTGAAAAGAACGCCTGTATTCAATACCGATGCGGCCGAAACCATAAGCTCTATGGCTAAAATAGAGGCCTTACTGAGTGAAACGGGTGCGACGCTTTGGATCGAACACAACAAAACACTGGCAGACACTCTGCGTAAAGCCCCAGCATATTACGATTGATAGAAGCCATAGAAGCACGCGCTTGATGCCATTTTTGTTATTTGTTGGTGACTTTTTGTCTCAGTGCATTTCACCCAAGCGATAAACCTGGGCTGCGGTGTCGTGAAACATTAATTGGCGGTCTGCCGAGCTGAAATCACTGGTTATCTTTTTAAAAGCATTCCACAACACATGAAACGAACAACTGTACTTGTCCACTGGGAAGTTGCTTTCGAACATGCACCGCTCGGGGCCGAATAGATCAATAGCCTTTAGATGATACCGGCTGGTAGCAGCAACAATTTCGTCAGAGCTTGCTGGCTTGTCTCGTTTATGCCAACCATGCCCACTTAGAGGCATCACAATACCGCCTAGCTTGGCGTAAACATTTGGACATTTCGCCAGCTCGCCTACATCGACACACCACTGAGCATAAATTTTATCACCGTGGCCCTGGTACGGCCCAATACCCAGTGGACCTCCAAAGTGATTGAGAATAATGGTGATGTTTGGAAAATTTCTAGCCAATTCTGTTAACTGAGGAATTTGCGGGTGAAACAACCAAGCATCAAAACTCAAACTCCGACGCTCTAACTGTTCGAACCCCCTTTGGAAATCATCTTGTAACAACAAATTCTGTGTAGGCCGGGTGTGAGAGTTGCGTATTTTTTCGCTCTCATCCCACCCTGCAGCATGGCGAATACCACGGAATCGATCAGACAATCGCATATGCTCATCTAATACAATGCCAACCTCAGTGCCCAAGGTCAGATCGGCAAAACCTACAATCCCTTTGCAGGCATGCATATCTCCATACCCACCACTGGCCGACATTGCCGCTATACCATTAACAAACTCGGTTTCTCCCAGCGGGCGCATCGGCTGGCACCCGCTATTGCGGTACATCGATGCACATTCTACAAATACAGTGCTCACCACATTATGCCCGCTATCAGTATCGGCAATAAGTTGCGCCAACAAATAGGTGTCTTGGGGGTTATCCCACAAGTGATGATGAGGATCACAAATGGGTAAATCTGCATCTATAATATCTTCGCGAACCAGGGCTAACCACGCTTCGCTAATCGCCGGCATTAATACACCACCACCGAGCGTATACCTTCACCAGCGTGCATAACGTCGAACCCCTTGTTAATGTCTTGCAGGCTAAACTTATGCGTAATGAGATCATCAATGTTAATTTTGCCGTCCATGTACCAGTCGACTATTTTAGGTACGTCGGTACGCCCCTTGGCGCCACCAAAAGCGGTACCTTTCCAAACTCGCCCTGTGACCAACTGGAAAGGACGGGTGGCAATCTCCTTGCCAGAAGCCGCCACCCCAACAATAACGCTTTCACCCCAACCCTTATGACAACACTCCAAGGCCTGACGCATGACGTCAGTGTTACCGATACATTCAAAAGAGTAGTCGACGCCACCATCAGTCATATCAACAATAGCAGCCACCACATCGTCTACCTCAGCAGGATTTATAAAATCTGTCATGCCAAATTTTTCCGCCAAAGCCTTTTTGTCGTTATTTAGATCAATACCGATGATTCGATCTGCGCCCACTATCCTGGCGCCTTGAATCACATTAAGACCAATACCGCCGAGCCCAAAAATAGCCACATTAGACCCAGCCTCTACGGCAGCAGTATTCATCACCGCGCCCAACCCCGTTGTAACCCCACATCCGATGTAGCACACCTTGTCAAATGGCGCGTCTTCGCGAATTTTTGCCAGGGCAATTTCTGGCAATACTGTGAAATTCGAAAAAGTCGAGGTGCCCATGTAGTGGTGTAATGTTTCGCCTTGCAATGAAAAACGAGAGCTCCCATCGGGCATCAGCCCTTGGCCCTGAGTTTCACGAACTGCACCGCATAAATTGGTTTTGCCCGATAAACAAAATTTGCATTGCCGACATTCCGGAACATACAAGGGAATGACGTGGTCACCTGGCTTAACAGATGTAACCTGCGCGCCTACTTCGCGCACGATACCTGCGCCTTCATGGCCCATAATTGCAGGGAAAAGGCCCTCTGGATCTGCCCCTGACAACGTGTAGGCATCGGTATGACAAATGCCCGCCACCATTATCTCGACCAACACCTCACCTTTTTGAGGGGGTGCAAGTTGCACAGTTTCTATAGTCAGTGGTTTACCCGCCGCAAATGCGACCGCAGCCTTTGTATCCATGTAAATTTCCCCGATAACAACGTGCGTATATTCATGTGTAGAGGGGTTGCTTTGCAACCACCATGCCCCTACACCTGATAAACTGCGGGAATGCTTTGCTACTCAGACAGTGATCTATGCGTTTAAGCGTCTGGTTTAAACTCGGCGTTCGCGATTGGCACAAATATGTGCCGCTAGCACCTATTTTATTGAACTACACCCGTGACGATTTTGACCATGACCTGATCGCTGGCTTGGTGGTCGGCATGGTTACCATTCCCCAGGCCGTAGCCTATGCCTTATTGGCTGGGGTACCGCCCCAGTCTGGTCTTTATGCCTGCCTGGTACCAATGATACTTTATGCCATATTTGGCAGTTCTCGACAGTTGGTGGTCGGACCGGTGGCAGTGGCGGCTCTCATGGTGGTGGCCACCGTGAGTGACTACGCACCTAAATACAGCGACGCCTACTTAGGCATCACCACTATCGTATGTCTTCAAGCCGGTTTGGTGTTATGGGTGCTGCGTTTGTCGAGAATGGGTGGGTTGGTTAATTTGTTAAGCCACCCGGTCATCACAGGCTTTGTGAATGCAGCTGTGATTCTCATCATCATTAGTCAGCTTCCAGCGTTTAGCGGTATCTCTGTGGACAATACCGAACAACCCATTACTGTGCTCACCAATTTACTGACCAACATCTCAACCCTAGACCCAATTACATTTGTGCTGGGCGGTTGCGCACTAGTGATCCTACTGGCATTTCCAAAGTTAATCATCGTTTTGGCGAAAACAATCGGCAAAGACCTGTCTGAGCACCACGCGATTACCCGTCTAGGACCAATGATAGTGGCAGTATTCGGCATAGTCGTGGTATTAACTGCAGGGATAGAAAACAGCCTGGCCACCGTCGGCCCAATACCAGGAGGGCTACCCGATATCACCATTCCCCCCTTCGAGCTGACCTTATGGATAGATCTACTCCCAGCGTCAGCAATAATTGCTATCGTGTCATACGTAGAAAGCTACTCTATCGGCACCACCTTAGCCGCACGGAAGCAAACCCGAATCAATTCTCATCAAGAACTTATCGCTTTAGGGGCGGCAAACTTAGGCGCAGCCTTCACCGGTGCCTACCCAGTAGCGGGCAGTTTTTCTCGCTCAAGCGTAAACTACTATGCCGGCGCAAAAACTCCGGTGAGCAGCCTTGTTTGCGCTGTGTTGATCGTTATCGTCTTACTGTTCTTCACCAACTTTTTTACCGCCCTTCCCCACGCGGTATTAGCCGCCATTGTGATGGTATCTGTAGTGGGCTTAATGGATTTCAAAAGTTCTAGGCGACATTGGTCCATTCATCGGGAAGACGTCATTACCGAGTATGCGACGCTTATCTTAGTCTTGTTTATGGGCGTGGAAATCGGCTTGTTGGCGGGTGTGGGTCTGTCGATTGCTTTCTTTATTCGCACATCGAGTCGCCCAAACATCACGCAGGTTGGGCGGTTAGCCAACACAGAACACTTTCGCTCCATCAAACACCACGAGGTTGAAACCCTTCCGCATGTTCTCGCCCTACGCGTCGATGAAAATATTTATTTTGGCAACTCGGCTCAAATTGAAGCTAAGTTCTTAAAGCGTGTGCACAGAAGACACAGTACCCAACACCTGCTCATCGTTTTTAGCTCTGTCAACATGGTTGATGCCACCGGCCTACAGATGTTACACCGTCTCAACGCGAATTTGGATCGCGTTGGAGTATCTTTAAACTTTTGCGAAGTGAAAGGAACGTTGGTTCGACAACTTGATGCTGCGGAACTGACCAAGGCATTGTCCGGCTCCATCTTCTTCAGTACAGATCGTGCCATGAAACATTTCGAGACGTTGTACCAAGAACAAATCAACAGTTCGCCTTCCGAGCCAAACTATTGAACACACTCGATCGCTACATCACCACCCACGCCAATCGCTCAATAGGGGTTGTTGCTCTTTCTTTGATCAGTTTAATCTCTCTGTTCGCTCTGCTAAACGAGCTGGACGAATACCAAGCCACTTACGGGCTGCGCGAAGCTGCGTTATATGTGCTGCGTACACTGCCTCGGCGTCTGGACGAGATCATGGTGTACAGTGTTTTCCTGGGCTATTTGATCGCCTTAGGGCGGCTTGCAGAAACTAACGAGATCACCATTTTTAGAGTTTCTGGTATGTCACCCTGGCGCATTGTTCGTGCACTAGTACCTTCTATGATGTTATGGCTCGTCATCAGCTTGGTACTGTCTGAGTATGTCGCGCCGGGTAGCGAACGCAGTGCAGAGGTAAATAAGCTACAGGCTCAGCACGGCAAAGAAGCCAGCTTGAGTAGAGGTGGGTTATGGATTCGTAGCGGCAACTTGTTTATGCGCGTACGCGCGTTCGACGAAAAAGGACAGCTACACGATGTCACCCAATACTGGCTGAACCAAGACACAGAGATGGTGCAAAGTACATTTGCGGAAACCGCACAATACAATGAGCTAGAACAACATTGGGTATTACATTCGGGCTCTACCACTCTGCTCACGAAAGAGAAAGTGAGTAAGCACCCCTTTGAGGAATTGATCTGGGACAACCCTATCACTCCAAATCTCCTCGCCAGCCAAGCTTTTCTCGAACCCAATAAAATGTCCATGCTCGCGCTGCTGCGTCAAATCGAATTTGCACGGACGCAACAATCAGGCGTTTCCGAATACGAACTGGCGTTTTGGTCACGGGCACTAAAACCTGTCACCTATTTTGGGCTCACCCTATTCGCACTGGCGGTGGTAATGGGTCCATTACGAAAAGTGGGTATGGGAGTGCGTCTCACCTTTGGCATTTTTGCGGGCCTTGGCTTTAAATATCTACAAGACCTCTTCGCACCCGCCGCCATGGTATTCAACATTCCGGCACTCATTGCTATCCTACTTCCAATTTCACTATATTGGTGCATTGCCTGGGTATTGATTCGAAGAAATGCCTAACAAATTCATTCATTCACAGGAGACGTTATGAAACTTGGTCTTATGCTTGGATACTCCGGTGCGGAACTACGAATACCGCTAGAAAATGTCAAACTCGCCGAGAAACTCGGTTACGACAGTGTATGGACGGCAGAAGCTTATGGCTCGGACGCCATCACACCACTGGCATATATTGCTGCTCACACTACTCGCATTCGTTTAGGAACCGCGGTATTGCAACTGGCAGCACGCACCCCAGCCAACGCGGCGATGGCTATGGCAACATTGGATATGCTCGCAGGTGGCAACCGCGCTATATGTGGTCTCGGTGTATCAGGGCCACAGATTGTTGAAGGATGGTATGGGCAACCTTGGGGGAAACCTTACTATCGCATGAAGGACTACGTCGCCATTATGAAAAAAATATGGGCTCGCGAAGAACCCGTAACTCATGCAGGCAAAGAAATATCCCTCCCCTATACCGGCGAAGGTGCATTGGGAGTTGGCAAACCACTCAAATCAATCTTGCACATGAACCCCAACATCCCCATTTTCCTAGGCACAGGCATGGAATCTACGGTGCGTATGACCGCAGAAGTCGCTGATGGCTGGTTACCATTAGGATTTGTCCCAGAGACAGCACATTTGTATGACAAATGGATAAACCAAGGACTAGAGAAAGGCGGCAAGAGTGCAGACCAATTTGAGCGCCAAGCAATGACCCAAGTAAAAGTCACCGACAACGTTCAAGGTGCTTTGGATGCCATGAAACCTGGTATCGCTTTGTATGTTGGCGGTATGGGGCACAAGAATCTGAATTTTCATAAGGAAATGATGGTCCGCCGTGGGTTTGAGAAAGAGGCTGACCGCATTCAAGAACTCTACTTAGCGAAGCGTAAAGACGAAGCCATTGCCGCTGTACCTAACGATTTTGTAGACAGTGGCGCCTTAGTGGGCTCAAAACAACGTATTCAAGAACGCTTCAAAGCCTGGG
>JAADHW010000040.1 GCA_013151695.1 Gammaproteobacteria bacterium | reverse complement strand
AGACAGGGCCTGGCCTGGACCACGAACAGGCCTCATGATCACCAATATCGACAAAAACATTTGGACTATCAACGGCTCGGAAGTGACTTTCACTGGTGCCCCAATACAGACCCGAATGACGGTTATTCGACTCCACAGCGGAAACCTGTGGGTGCATGGATAAATTCCTTCCCAGAGGCAACTTTATTCGCAGAATCCGAACTGAAACGTAAGCTTCCATCTCTGTCTAGGGCTGAGGACATCACCGACACCGCAGCAGACCTGTATCGAGACGATATTGATCAGGTCATTTTTACAGGCAACCGGCTGTTTCAAGAAGCAGTGTTTTTCCACAAGCAAAGCAAGACGCTGATCTTCACCGATTTAATCGTCAACCTAAAGACAGACGGAATCAAATTCTTACCTCGTCTATTCCTTCAATTTGAAGGGATAGTGTATCCCCACGGTGGCGTACCTAGACTCTACCGTTGGTTTACCCGCGACAAGAAGAAAGCTCGGAAATGCCTAGAAGTACTGCTCAAATGGTCGCCTAAACACTTGGTTTTTTGCCATGGCGAACCATTTACCGAAGATGCTCAAAAAATCCTCATGCGAGAATTTAAGTACTTGTTGGATTCCTCCGCGAGCTAAATAGCCGCCTTATCTTGAGACACTTTCGCGATTACCAATATTCGGCTTATCGCAAATTGTTCGTAGCGTTAGAGCATCGAAAGGCATAACGTTAGCTTGCGCCCGTTGCTGCAAACCACTAGACAATATGGTTAGCCTTTTTAGGCGTCCGCCGAGCCAATGCCCGGTGAGGCAGCGCGAGGAACTTAATGCGACAAATCGCACACGGCTGCACATAAATCTGCAAGCCCTGTTACCGACGCAGCTGCCGTTATCGCCATTGTCGAAAGAGAAGAGCAACGGGCGCCTTTACTTTACCCTTCACTTCTCCCAACTATTCTTCTAGACAATTCGTTGCTCGTGTAATTGCTGGATTTCATCTGCACTAAAGTGAAGCTCACTCAATATCTCGTCCGTATGCTCCCCTAACAATGGGGGCGAAAAGGTGCATTGGTGACCTGGGCAGAAAATTCTATCGGTGTGCGCGGTAAGAGATATGGCTTATCCAGACCAGGGTATTGCATATCGAGTAGATAACGTATGGGCCGACAAGCTCGTTATCGGTTCCTGGTTCGTATGGATCATTTTGATATGTAGAACAAACGCTATTACGCAGAACCAACGGAAGTCGATATCAACCTCGCAGTGACATACAGCGGATCGCTTTGCGTCGAGCTTATTCAACAGAGAAATGATGCTCCTTCGTCTTATCGGGATAGCATCGCAAACAAAAGGTTACAGGGAGTTTCATCATTGGGGCGTGTCAACAAAGACTTTTGACAGGGATGTTGCGCGATATGAAGCCATGGGGCACCAGCAGGCATTTTACGGCGAAATCGCTGCAGCGAGCGGATATATCGAGTTATTTGAAGTGACTCCTGAATTTGAGAAGATGAATTACACTGTGTACAGCGCATCCCGAAATTGGGATGGAAAAACCATGATTTACAAAGGTTAAAATAATCTGAAGACTTCGATCAAGAAACTGAAGGCGTTGAAGACTTATATCATCCCACTGCTGTCCCGTTAAGGAGTAAAAGGTAAGGCCTGAAAACCGACTTGTTTTGGGATAATGAAATTGCGAAAAGTCATTATAAAACAAGAAGGAATGCAGGTCTTGAGCCATAACAAAACCGTGTTTTCCCAGCTTCTCAAATTGATACCGAGACATGAATTCGAGACCCTTGCGAAACAGCACCAACCATACGGGCCGTTCGTCTCGAACGGCATCAAGATGGTCGCAGTTTGTGAGTATGGCGATGGGGCAATTGTCGTGGCAAATCAGTTTGCGTGATATCGTTGATTTGTGAAAACTTGCGCTTTCGCATTACATTAACGTTAGGAAGCAACACTCTTGTGACTACTCCCGTGGATATATGACGAACTGAACCCTTACTCGGAATTCACCCTGTCTGGCAAGGTCTGCAGGATTGAGACCATTGTATTCCTCGAATTTCCCCCCCTGGAACTTTGACAATTCACCGGAAGCAAACTGGACATGGGCCTTTCCTGCTGTTGACAGAAACATCTGCCATTTGTCTTCCCATTGCTTGTCCTGGTTGCTGGCCACTTCCTGTATGAGTGAGACAATACTAGAGGCCTCTTCCCGTTGCAGAACTGACATAAACCCGGTCAAGCCCGGATAGTTGAGTCGAAACATCCACATTGATTCAGCCGTGGCACGTTTCGTTTCCTCATCGATATGGACGATTTCCTGCTCGGTAACAAGACCCACAACTTCGCCATTCATTCTTACCAGACCGGTAACCACCAAATGATTCTTCAGCGCCGGGGCCGACATATCGTTAACGTTTTGTTCCGCTTCGCCTTGATAATTCCGCGTCGGTGTAGAAAAAAAATCATCGATGTTATGGGACAAAGACAACAAGTCATCGGAATCGAATTCCAGAACCAGTTTGTCACCAGCAAGGGCAAATGGACAAATTAACAAGGTTGAAAAAACCATTAACACGTAAAATCTATACATAATCCAGTCTCCTGAGTTTTGGTTGTTTTGCACTGGCTCGTGATCGTTTGAGTCTGCTCAGCAAGTCAGAACACTCATGAATAGTGAATGTTCGTTTCATATTACCTTTCACACAGTGTTGAAAATCCTCGGTATTTTAATGGACAGGTAATTGCATGGCTTTCACTTGCATGCCAATCGATTGAAAAATCGCGCCAGTTCTCTTGCATCGAAATCTCCGCCGGATCTCGCCATGGCCAGTCACAACGGGATGTGGATAGCGTAGGCACTGATCAGTACCAGACTGTCCAACGAGTAGATCGCGAAACAGTTTTATTCAGCATGGTCGCGGAAACTGAAGGGGTCAAACCCGCCGCCTGAAGTTCTAACGAAGTTTCCGCCTATATTCGCCGGGTGAGAGGCCGTAGTTGGCACGAAAGGCACGACAGAAATAGGACAGGCTATTGAAACCGCTGTCGAAAGCGACCGCCGTCATAGACAGGCGGTCCGTTTCATACTTACGTAAAATCTCGGCTGCGCGGCGGAGGCGTGCGGTTTGGATTGCGTTTGATAGCAAAAGACCTGCACGGTTGAATGTCCTTTGTAGCGACCTGCGCGAAAATGCGGTTTCAGTCACAAGCCAGTCGATACTCAAATCCGGGTCGTTGCAATTTGCTTTGATGAGACGAAGAACGGACTGAAGCACACACCTCTCACGTACAGTAAGAGCGTGCTGCAAATTATCGTCGCGCGAAGTAACAATTCTTAAGGCACCCCCGGCCAACTCCAACGACGCACTGACCATGGCATTGACCTCTTGCGTACAACGAGGAGCCTCAGGCGGCCACGTAAGGAGAAATAACAAGTTTCGCAGCGACTGAGAAATGCTGTGGGACCTATCGAGTACATGTGCTTTCCTGGGCGAGAAATAATCGACCTCATCCCTCACATAGCACCCAGGGAGTCGCACGGAAAGATGGCGAAAAGGCCCAACAAAACGTAACTGCCGACGTGGTCGGGTCGGCACGAAAACTATTGAACCGTCTTCGAAACTCACTGTATTTCCATCAACGCATAGCTCTGTGACGCCACCGAAACTGGCGACCATTAAGATATCGTCTTCATAGGGGGTATTGGCAGAGCCGACCTGATCAATCTCGGACAGGTTGCCCGAGATCCAGGCCATCTCTACAGCCCCGACGTCACGTGGAACAAAGGTCCCGACAAACTCCCTCTCCGAGACCGAATCAACCGAGAATTGCCCGTAAGCCGCTCGAATCCTTTCGCTCCACTGTTCCAGATCGAGGGCTTCGACAGACACCGAAGGGTGATCCGAAGGAATAAACGGGCGACTAAAAGGAAGAGATGGATACTGTGAAGGGTCCATTATAGGTCAGCGTTGACAAACAATCAGGTTCATAGGATTCCATTTCACGGAGACTGGAATGCAAGATAACTGGCGCAATTCTTCAATCCGTTGGCGCGCAAGTGAAGGTAAAGCATTCGCCCGCACGATATTATAGCGGAAATTTACAACGTAAAAGTGAGAAAGTGAAATGAAACGAATGTTCATTATTCATGCTTTGATGCTTTCGTTTGTAACGCTCATGAGCGTATCCATTGATACGCTGGCTCAAGGGACCAGCGGTTCTGGACCAGTATCGGCCGTGCTGGAAGAAATTGTCGTAACGGCCAGACGCAGGGAAGAAAGGCTTCAAGACACGCCGGTAGCGATAACGGTCCTCACTGCATCAGCGATCGAGGATCGCGGGATCAGCAATCTGGCCGAGATTGGCGTTTTGGCGCCGAATGTAAGCATATCCAATACCGCCGCCTTTTCCGGCAGCACATCGACTGCCGTCATTTTCATGCGCGGCTTCGGTCAGACCGATTTTACACTAACGACAGAACCCGGCGTCGGCGTTTACATCGACGGAGTTTATTCCGGACGGTCGCTTGGCGCGCTCTTAGACTTGGGTGATCTCGAGCGCGTTGAAGTTCTACGCGGTCCGCAGGGTACGCTTTTCGGCAAGAACGCCATTGGCGGTGCCCTCAACGTCATTACGAAACGTCCCGACATGGAGCATCTTTCGGGCCAGGCGGATATCACTGGAGGGACGTTCAACCGCATCGACGCTCGGGCGACCCTCAACTTGCCGTTAAGTAGTAAAGCTGCTCTGCGCCTTTCAGGAGGATCACTTAACCGCGCTGGCTACGCCGAGCGCGTCTACGCGGGCGATGAATTGGGTGGCCGTGATACCCTTGTGGGTCGGGCTTCTTTGCTTTGGACGCCAACATCTGATCTGGACGTCTTGGTAGTTGCGGACGCCACCCGGACACGCGGTGATTCGATTGCTACGACTCTAACGGGTTTGACCGACGGGCAATTCATTGCTCCAGGGGCGACCGCACCACTTCCGCAGGCGGGGGGGCTGGCCGCCCTCGAGAGTACTTTGCCACCGGGCACGCCACCTCTCACCTTTACCAATTTCGCCACCAATGACCCTTACAAATCCGGAGGAATCGGCCCCAACTTCTCTGACGACGATATCTGGGGCGTGGCAACGACAATCGAATGGCGCTTTGCGGAGAACCTGTCGATCAAATCCATATCGGCCTATCGCGAAGCCGATTCACGTTTTGGCCGGGACGCTTACAACCTACCGTTTCAGTTCACCGCCGCCACAACAGACGCTTATTCACATGAACAGTTCACCCAGGAGATCCAACTACAGGGTTTGTCCTTTGATGGCCGCCTCAACTGGATTACGGGCATCTTCTATCTACAAGAAGATGGCGAAAACTTGAATCGGGTTTCTCTTAACCGTGTACTCCTTCCACCTTTTACCGGCGTTCCGCCAACATCGCCAACAGCGACGCTAATCAGCGGTGGCAAGATCGATAACATTTCGGTCGCAGGCTTCGCGCAGGGTACGTTTGAAGTAACCGATCAAGTCAGTCTAACTGCTGGCTTGCGCTACTCCTACGAACAAAAGGAATTTGATACTCGCGGTTTCCAGTTTATTGAAGAAAGCGGACTACCGGTAGCACCGCAATTGGTTTTAGACGATAGCTATGATGATTGGTCGCCCCGGGTTAGTGTGGAATATCGGTGGACAGATGACTTCATGGTTTACGCATCTTTTGCCACTGGATTTAAAGGTGGCGGCTTCGTGCAAAGGGTATTCCCGGGCTCCCTGCTGGACTTTTTGAACCCGAGCGATCCGTTCGAAATTCTTCCCTACGGTCCAGAGACGGCCGGCGTCTACGAAATCGGTCTGAAGTTTGAGCTGTTCGACCGGCGACTACGGGTAAACGCGGCTGCGTTTTTAACCGACTACAACGACGTTCAGTTGGTCACGGTTGACGGCTTTACGCCGCAAACCGTCAATGGCGGCGAGGTCGAGATCAAAGGTGCCGAGCTGGAATTCGAGGCGCTGATAGCTGATCAGTTATTGATTTCTGGAACGATCGGTTATCTGGATGCCGCGTTCGTAAAGGTCACTCCGAACGCCGACGGAATCACCCTTGATACTGAGTTACCATACACTTCGAAATGGACGCTGGCATTGTCCGCTGCCTATACGATCCCGATCACAGCGGTCTCGGGTCTAACATTCCGTGCTGACTGGAGTTACCGGACGGCCTATTTTACCCAGGCGGTGAACGAACCGATTACGCGTCAGGACGGCTACGACGCTCTTGACCTTGGCGCGATCTATAACATTGACGAAAGGTGGTCAATTCAGGCGGGTGGTAAGAACGTACTGAGCGAGGAATATCTGCTCGGTGCATCGTCTGCGCTGAACAACCCATTAGGATTTGCAGAAGGTAATTTCGCCCCGCCTGCACAGTGGTATATCACCCTACGGAAAGTCTTTTAGAAAACGTATAGGTATACGGTTACCGGTTCAAAATGAAATTTTTTACTAACGAGACGAGAACAAGCAGCTCGATCAGATGAAACGGACAGAACGTAACCGCTAGGATTTTTGAAATCAGGGTAAGAGGTAATAAAAATGCATGGCTCAGTAAGTGATGTACTGCTCGCGATACTCAAGAAACACGGTGTCCGTTATATTTGTGGATTGCCGGCGGCACAAATCGGCCTGATCATGCACGGGGCGTCGCGCGATCCTGACTTGACCTATGTGACCACTCGCCACGAAGAGGCGGCCGGCCATATGGCCCATGCAATATCCCGGGTTACCGATACCATGGGTGTTTGTTTTGGTACGGTCGGACCTGGCGCCACCAATCTGGTGCCCGGTGTAGCAGCAGCCTACGCTGATAATATTCCGCTGCTGGTGATGACCGGACAAAACCAGGCCACGGAAATCGATCCCAGCAGGGAGCAGTTACAAGCCGCGGACCAGCTTGGACTATTCCGTTCAATCACAAAATGGAACGCAAGCATCCACCATGCCGAGCGTGCACCGGAGTTGATTGAGCGAGCGATTCATATTGCCAGATCCGGGCGGCCCGGCCCGGTGCACCTGGATATTCCATGCGACGTCGGTACCCAGTTATGCGAGTACGATCTGGCCACAGTACCGCCATTCAAACTGATGCGGCCGGTACCGAACCCAGAAGAACTTCAGCATGTGTTGGAAATCTTGTTGGGCGCCCGTAGGCCGCTACTGGTAGCGGGCGGCGGCGTCGTCCGTTCCGGCGCAACTTCGGAATTTCGTTCACTGGTCGAAACTACCAGCTTTCCAGCCATATCAACCATCATGGCCAGGGGCGTTCTACCCCCGGATAGCGCTTTTAATATTGGATCCGGTGGTCTGATTGCAGGTCAGCCTGTTATCGACGCATGCGAGAATGCAGATGTTGTCTTGGCGCTGGGTTGCAAATTCGGAACCTTAGTACCGCTAAGTAAACTACCCGCTTTCCCGAAGCCAGCGGGACAAAAGATCATTCAGATTGATATCGATGCCGAATCCATCGGCAAAGCGGCAGCGATTGACATTGGACTGGTCGGTGATGCAAAGGTCACCTTGCAGGCTCTGCTTGGCATGCTCGTGGACAGGTCTGAATCGAATATCGACCCTGATTGGCTGAGCTCCCTGAAAAAATCGCGGCAAGATTATCAAGACACGGTTGCAACCGTCGCCGACGCCAAGGTGGTTGGTGGTGGTAGTGTATTGAATGAAGCCGCTGTTGCCAGGACCGTCAGTGAACTGATACCGGAAGATGCCATAACCATCATAGATGGAGGTCAGGCCATGGTGTGGGGGACGACTTTTATCCAGGCAGACGATCCAAACCGTATGTTGTCGGATCCCGGTATGGGCCACTTGGGCTTCGGCCTGCCCTTTGCCAATGCTTCAAAGTTGGCGCACCCGGAACGGCCTGTCATCTGTTTTACGGGTGATGGTGCACTCGGTTGCACCATACAGGAACTGGAAACTGCTGCGCGTTATGGGCTTAACATAGTGGTAGTGTTGCTGAATGACAGCCACTGGGGAATGTACAAACCTTTCGGAGATATGCTGGAGAACCCTGACTTTGGTACGAAATTGACCAAGGTCGACTTTGCGAAAGTTGCCGAAGGTTTTGGTTGTTATGGTCAAAGTCTTTCTTCAATTGAAGAATTGCCCGAAGCGTTTCAACGCGCCTTGACAGCAGGAAAACCTGCTGTGATTAACGTTGAAGTAGAGTACACACCACACCCGATGGACTTTATGTGGCCCAGTATTATCCTGCATGGCTTCCAGTTCCCGGAAATCGAACAAGTACGGATGCAGGCAATGGCGTGATCGAAATTTGATCTCAGTTTTGCCCTAATCATTGATGTAGTTGCAAGCGTTGTGGGAATTCGAGCACATCATCCGCAGTCTGTACTGGTCACTAAGATAATATCTGACTTTATTTGGCATAGGTTTTCATAATCTAAACCTACATCGGCAATGCTCGAGGGTGTCATATTGGTCAGCACCAGATTTGCTGACCGCACTAAACGCGCTAACATTTCCTTCGCCTCCACTTTCTTTGGATTGAAGGTGAAGCCACGTTTATTTCTATTCAGGTGCGGAAACAGCGCGCCTGTGTCACGGCTCTGCGATGTAACGACAAAAATCCCATACCCTTTTCCCCGCCAAAACACCCATTGTGTTCTTCATCAAATTTAACGTCGCCTAGTCGAGGCGTTTTTGAAAACGTAACGTTGCTAGCAACATCACAACTACAAAAAATAGCGCCAGTGGCCACAATTCTGCACTGAGCATCGTCAGATTAGCCTCCCTTAGAATCACCCCTCGAACCACGCGTAAAAAATGGGTAAGTGGAAATATCTCCGCAAGTATTTGTGCTCCTCTCGGCATGCCTTCAAATGGGAACATGAACCCCGATAAAAGCAGTTGCGGCAAAAAGGACATGAAAGTGATTTGAAATGCTTGGAACTGGGTTTCTGCCATAGTCGAGATCAACAAACCCAACGACAATGTGCTAATAATAAACACCCCAGAACCCACATACAAATCTACCAGCGTGCCGCGCATGGGTACATCAAATAGAAACACCCCGAGTAACAGTATAATCGTTATCTGTACATAACCGATTACCACGTAGGGGACAACCTTGCCAATCATTAATTCTAACGACAGTACTGGCGTGGTGATGAGCAACTCTAAGTTCCCACGCTCACGCTCTCGCACGACAGCAATGGCGGTAAACAGCACCATCGACAAAGTTAGAATAACTCCGTACAGACCCGGCACTATGAATACAGCAGATCTGCGTTCCGGATTATACAAAGGACGTGGCTCAAAGGTATTGTTGTTTACATTACTCTCGACATTACGGCTTACGCCAATAGGCATATTCATGAGCCCACGCACCGCCCCAAGAATCACTGGGTCACTGTCATCCACCAATAACTGAGCATAGGGGGTACGCTGGTGAATGAGCCGCGCCTCAAAGTCTGGCGGTATATATACGCCAACTGAAATTTCACCCGCTGCTATCAAGTACTCTAAATCCTGTACAGAATGTGCAGTTTGGACAAACTTTAAAACCTGGGACGCCACCACACCAGCTACCAATGCCCTGGAAGCACTGGTATTTGCCTCGTCTACCACGGCTGCGGATAGGTTACGCACATCTGTATTTATTGCATATCCAAAAAGAACGCACATGATCACCGGCAGGCCTACCACCATACCACCGGTCAAATGATCTCTACGTAAGTGGAAAAACTCCTTCTTTGATATCGCCCAGATCCTGGAGGCTGACAGCGACATCATGTGCTGCTCACTCTTCCTTGGGTCGCCATGACAAATACATCTTCTAGATTAGGTTTTACGATGCGCAGGGTTGCGGAAAGGTTTATATCAAGTGCCGAGCGTAAGTATTCCACTGGTGATGCAATATTCGGCCGAACCAATGCATGCAAACGTGCGCCTATTTGTGCTGCATCGATGACCCCATCCAGTTGAATTATATTTTCTCGAACCTGTCGAATACCTTCGCTTTCTAATTCAACCACTTTCGCCGGGAGATTGGCTAACAATTCTGCTGGGGTGCCGTCGGCAACCAAAGCCCCGGCATCGAGTATGGCTAGCGCATGACAGCGCTCTGCCTCATCCATGAAATGGGTGGTGACCAGAATGGTGGTACCTTGGGCACTCATATCAAATAGAAACTCCCAAAACTCGCGTCGACTTTCAGGATCAACCGCACTGGTTGGCTCATCTAAAAACAACAGCTCGGGCTGATGAAGAGTCACTGCCGCAAGTGCCAGGCGCTGTTTCTGCCCACCACTTAGAGTGCCCGCCAGCTGTTTACAACGATCGCTTAAGCCAAACAGTTCCAACTGGCTCTGTATACGGTGCTGTCGGGTGGCTTTGGGAAGTTGGTAGATACGGCTGATGAACTCAATATTCTCGGCAACTGTAAGGTCTGTATACAAAGAAAATTTCTGTGTCATGTAGCCAATTTTTCGTTTCAGTTGCTCAGGTTCCTTCTGCACATCAACACCCAACACCACCGCGGTACCTTCGCTTGGCCGCAGCAAACCACACAACATCCGTATGGTGGTTGACTTCCCGCAACCGTTAGGACCTAAAAAACCATAGATACTTCCCTTTGGAACCTTCATATTAACGTGATCAACGGCGGTTAAATCACCAAACCGACGGGTGAGATCATGAGTTTCAATGGCGATATTCAAGGCTCAATACCAGGAAACGTCACTTGCACAGGTACACCAACCGGCAAATCAACGTCTTCAATATCTGACAAATCGACTTCAGCTAAAAAACTGAGGCGCGTTCTATCACGTTCGCTAAGCGCGAAAAAAGGGGTGAAGGAAGCATCTGCAGCCACCCACCTTACTCGCGCAGGGAATGTTCTGTGATAGCTGTCAACACTCACTTGCGCGGCTGTACCTGAGGTGATTCTCGTGCGCAGGGGTTCGGGAATATGGATACGAGCGTATACCGGATTCTCTGCCAGAACCACTACCACCGTCGCCCCAGGACGCGGTCGTTCGCCCAGCTCAAACGGCAGCACTTCAACCATGCCCACCACTGGGCTTTTGATCGTTGCTCTTTGCAACGTGATCATCAAGTCAGCAACTATAGCTGCGGCTGCAGCATGACGGCTACGCGCTTGATCAACCACTTCACTGCGCGTGCCGGCAAGCAGTTCATCCAGTGCAGCGCGCGCCTCTTCGCGGCGCGCTACACTTTCATCAAAACGGCCTTGCAAGATGTCAACCGTATTTTGTGCTGAGAAATTGCGTGTGACCAGCGATTTTTGTCTTTCCAGCTCATGCAACGCAGTAGTTTGCGAGCTCTTGGCTGCCTGCAGGCGTGCGCGACCTTGTTCGATCGCTTGAGCACGCGGTCCCTTTTCTGCCTCGGCCAGAGCAGCCTTTGCAGCCTGCTCATTGGCACGCGCGCGCGCCAATGCTGCTTCAGCACGCTCTGTGCCTTGCAAGACTAACGACTCGCCAATAGCAACTTTTTGGCCTTCACGCACTAATATCGCACGTATAGGTTCACTCGAATCTGCTGACAACTCTATACGGTCTCGTTCAAGTGTACCCAGAACTGCAATTTCATTCAGCGACGTATCGCAAGCCGCTAGCTGCAAACAAGCAATAATTGACAGACCCGCAAGATAGTTGCTGCTTCGAAATCTAACTTCATAGTTCATGTGGTAACTCCAAACTGGACAAAACAGAGATTGTCACTTGCTGGCGAATCTGCTCGAGAATGGCTTGGTCGTAGTCGTTAGCTTGTAGCCGGCGAAGAAGTATTGGACGACCTAGGTGAAAAATGAGTATTTGTCCGACCACCGCATGGGTACGAATCTTAGCCTGCTCTGATTGCGCATCAATCTTCAAAATCCATGCAACCAAATCAGTCAACGTTTCATGCAGGCGCTTAGGCAAAGCTGCATACAAATGCTCAAAGTGAGGGCCTGGTACAAACAGCTCTCTCAACACAAAGGGTATGGCTGTGCGCATCATGGGTGATTCTAAGAATGCGGTAAGAACCGTATGAACCAGTTGCGTCATCACCAACGCCTGGCGTTGTGGGTCATTGCCCGCAACATTTTTCGCTTGGGCGGCAATTTGGGTCACCATCTCGAGGCGCGGCTGCATCAGTTCAATAATGGCGTCGATGGCGCCAACATAAAGTCCGTCTTTACTACCAAAGTGATACTTAATAGAGGCTACATTTACCTGTGCATGGTCTGCCAGCATACGAGTGCTGACAGCGGAAAAGCCATGTTGACCAAATAGTGTAATGGCCGCATCGACGAGCTGATGTTGGGTTTTGTCTTGACTGGCCATGTATACATATTTAATCATTAGATTAACAATGTCAATCAAATGATTGAATCGAAGTTGACTCAGTTACGCTATTTGGTATTCGTTAGGCGCTATCGTAAGATACCCCGCACATACACCTCTGGGAGCTACTGTTGAGAGCTGTCAAAATCGTTGCGATCATTGCAATCGTTTACGTCGGAATTGTCGTTGTCTTTGAATCGTTACTCGGGTACTTCCAACCTGCTAATCAAAGTACCTTGGTCATCACTACCACCAATCAAGATGGCGTCACGAACGACCGGGTGCTGTCTCGATTGGAAAGCGCAGGACAAGTTTATGTGGCGGTAAACCACTGGCCTCGAGCGTGGTATACCCAGGCATTGGAAAATCCCAATGTAGTAGTGACCTTCAACGGTGAGACGAGTAGCTTCATAGCGGTACCAGTCACCGAAGAAGAACACGACAGGGTGAACGCGGACAACGCTACTGGGCTCATATTCAGAATGTTGACGGGGTTTCCGCCGAGGTATTTTGTCCGTCTAGATCCGCAGTCTTAGTCAGAATCTGTCTTCTTTTCCGTAGTTTCCGTAGTTTCCGTAGTTTCCGTAGTTTCTGCGGTTACTGCGGTTACTGCGGTTTCTGTCACCTCAACAGTGGCAACAGCGGGGCTATCTGTCTTCGCCGCATCGGTGGTTTTAGGCGTGTTGAGTCGGAGCTGCTTACCGCGACCTTGAGGGTCTTGAGCAGATACGCCGTCAGGAATCTGTTCAATTTCATTCCCAGCCTTTAGAAATCGCTCGATGTCATCCGCTAACACTTTGCGACGCCCCGCCGAGGTCACTTCTGGGTTATCTTTCTTTTTTGCTTTCATCTATTTACTCGCATTGATACAGGCCTTGTCACTAGGCGGGATTTATGATGCGCGATAGTTTACACGCTTCGCACCAACAATTGTTAAGCTCCGAGACACCTGATACCAATCCATCTCAGACAAATTTGCCTGATTGCACTGCAACTGGTGCGAGTAATACAAAATCTCACCACCATATTTGGCTTAATTCGCTGTTTTATTGACCCCGGTGTAAGAAAATTTGTCTTAGAAAACACTGCATAAAATCGCAACCCATGTCTTGTTTTAGTCTATCCGCCCACTGCTGGGCATTGTTATCATGGCGGCTTTCTCGGTATTAGTTTTGGCGGAGTACCCCATGGACCACATATCAATCGCAGCTGGCGTCAGCGATCAAGCCCAGCAGCTGCTCACGATGAGCAACCGTCACGGGCTTATCGCAGGTGCCACAGGTACCGGCAAGACGGTGACCTTACAAATCATGGCAGAAGGCTTTGCTCGCGCGGGCGTACCCGTTTTCGCCGTTGATGCTAAGGGTGACCTATCCGGTATCGCGCTGGCTGGAAAACCGCACAAAGAAATTGATCGCAGAAAGGATCTATTGAAGTTGAATGGCCACCAACTTCGGGCTTACCCCACCCTATTCTGGGACATTTTTGGCATTTCTGGGCATCCGGTGCGAACCACAATCTCTGAAATGGGACCCCAAGTGCTTTCTGCCTTGCTAGATCTCAATGAAACCCAAAGCGGCATCCTCTATGCGTGTTTTGCTATCGCTGATGACGAAGGTTTGTTACTCCTCGACCTCAAAGATCTAACCAGTATGCTCGCCTTCATGAGCAACAATGCTAAGGCACTTCGTGCTGTGTATGGCAACATCTCTCCTGCATCTGTTGGAGCTATTCAACGTAGGCTCTTGGTATTGGATTCACAAGGCGGCGAACACTTCTTTGGTGAACCCGCAATCCACTTGCGTGACCTTATGCAAACAGATTTTTCTGGTATAGGCGCCGTCAGCCTTTTACACGCGGAAAAACTGCTAAGGGAATCACCCAAGCTATATGCTGCCTTTCTTCTTTGGCTTCTATCAGAGCTTTTCGAAGAGTTACCCGAAGCAGGTGATCTCGACAAACCCAAAATCGTTTTATTCATTGATGAAGCACACCTGTTGTTCAAAGGCATGCCTAAAGGATTGTTGGAAAAGGTTGAGCAAGTTTTCCGCTTGATAAGATCCAAAGCGGTGGGAATTTATCTCATCACCCAGTCACCCACAGACATTCCAGAAAATATTCTTGGACAAATGGGTTTAAAAATTCAGCACGCACTGCGCGCCTTCACACCTAAAGACCAAAAGTCGATACGGGGTATCGCTGCTGGCTTTCGCAATGACAACAATATCGACGTCACCCATATCCTTACAACTTTAGGCGTAGGCGAAGCACTGGTGTCAACACTCGACGAGCAAGGGGCTCCCAGCAGTGTCCTCGAAGGGACAATGGCACCCCCAGAAAGTCAGATTGGACCTGTTACTGCAGAGCAGCGTAAAGAAATTCTGCAACGCTCCCCCATGGCTGGCCGTTACGATGTCGAAGTAGATAGAGAATCGGCTTTCGAAGCGTTAAAGAAAAAAACCGAACAAGCTGCTGAACGCGCAGAAAAAGAAGCCACAAAAGAAGCAGAGGAAAAAGCCGAGAAAAGCAGAAACAAAACCACAACCCGAAGATCAAACCGACAAAGTATGGGCGAAGCGTTCTTTAAGAGCACTTTACGCAGCGTGGGACGATCCTTGGGTACCAAATTGGTACGTGGGATACTCGGCTCTCTATTGAAATAGGATTATTACCTGGTTTTTACAAAACCAAATTCCTTTCCCCAAACTTTAGTCATACTCTTTCCTCGACATTGAGACGTATCGTTAATCTGGTCTTTAACAAATACACACACACAAGCTTGAAGACAATTTCGAACACAGAAGGAAAGTACATGACTAACATCACAACCATCGAAGGCATTGGTCCCGCTTACGCGGGAAAGTTAGCCCAGGCTGGCGCAAAGACTTGCGAAAATCTCCTCGAACTAGGTGCAACCAAAGCCGGTCGCAAACAAATAACAGAAGCTTCTGCAATGAGCCCTGCGCTTATCCTTAAATTTGTAAATCATGCAGACCTATGCAGAATCAAGGGTGTAGGCGGTGAATATGCTGAGCTGCTGGAAGCTTCAGGGGTAGATACGGTTCCTGAGCTTGCCCAACGAAACGCAGACAATCTTGCCACTAAAATGGCTGAGGTAAACGCAGAGAAAAACTTAGTCAGGCTCGTACCGTCGGCATCACGAGTCACGGAATGGGTAGCTCAAGCTAAGCAACTACCGCGGGTAATTACCCACTAGAGTGTGATCAGATTCCGTAAAGCTTATGATGCCTCCCTAGCGAAGGTTAACTGACACAATTTTAATTGCTAATGTGCAACCCAGCAGCAAAATAGCGAGGCAAATATTCAGATGGCAAAGAAGAAGGTTGGCATTCAATTACCAAAACAGGCACAGAATCAAACCGTTGAGTCTCGTTGGTCTCTTGAGCTTGAAGCACTACGCGACATCGCAGACATTATTGAAATCAGAGCCGATACGCCCCAAGAGTTTGCCGCTGGGGTGGGCGATGTCGATGCCATCATCACTTCCTGGGGGTTGCGGATAGACAAGCAAGTCATACAGGCACTAAAAAAAGCGGTGGTGATTGGCGTTGGCAGTGTGGGCGTTGACATGGTGAACATCGAAGCGGCCACCGCAGCAGGCCTGGTGGTCACCAACGTACCAGATGTATTCATAGAAGAGGTGGCAGACCACACGCTGTCACTACTACTCGATATGGCGCGACGCACGCCAACCATGATGCGCATGGCCAGGGACGGCGACTGGTATGAAGGCCGACCGTTGTTAAGCAAGGTCCCGCGCCTATTTGGGCAGACTTTAGGATTGTATGCTTTTGGTAACGTTGCCCATTGCACGGCACGTAGGGCTAAGGCTTTCGGTATGCACGTGATTGCACACGATCCCTATGTCAGCGAATTAGAAATGACCAAAGAGGGCGTCGAGCCGGTGGGTTTTAGCGAGCTATTGGAACGCAGTGACTACCTATCCATTCATTCCCCTCACAACCAAGAAACCGAGCATGTATTCAGTACCGAGGCCTTCACCACCATGAAATCATCCGCAGTTATCATCAATACCGCTCGCGGACCCATCATTGATGAGAGCGCCTTAGTTGAAGCGCTGCAACAACACAAGATTGCCGGGGCCGCACTCGACGTGCTAGAAAAAGAGCCACCAAAACCTGATAACCCTTTGTTATCTATGGAAAATGTAATCATCACCCCCCATATCGCTTCCGCGACGTCTCGCATGCGACCGGAAACCAGACGGCGGGTTGGCCGCGAAGTTGCCTTGGTTCTGCGAGGAAAATGGCCGATGAGTTGTGTGAATCCTACGGTGTTACCCAAGGTTACCCTCGAACGATGGCAACCGTATCCTATGAATAGAGGGCCTAACCGATAACGCTGTTACGCTTTCTCGCGCAATTCTTTTGGCAGCTTGGCATCAGTGACAAGACCTAAAAACATCAAGCTTCGTATCAGCATCCACGACACATCGAGTTGCCACCAACGTAAACCATGTCGCGCTGAATTCGGATAGAAATGGTGATTGTTGTGCCAACCTTCACCAAATGCCAAGACACCAACCAACACATTGTTAGTACTGGCGTCGCCGGTTTCATAGGGTTGCGCACCCCAACGATGGCAAACCGAATTAACCATAAAGGTAACGTGCCATGTGAACACAGTACTGATGAAAAAACCCCAGACAAGCATCTGCAAGCCTGATGTGCCTAACTGTGGATACAACACGTTCAACACCGCACCAAAAGCAAAAATAGCCAGCATTTGTCCAACCAGAATCCATATGTAATTACGCTGGAGAAATTTAATCTCGGGAAATTTGTGCAGGTCTCTCGAGTTCGAACCTTTTTCGTTAAAAGCTTCATCCGTCATCATCCAGCCCATATGCGCTTGCCACATGCCATGGGTTACCGGGGAGTGAATGTCTGCTTCTGAGTCTGTTTCAGCGTGATGAGCCCGATGATGAGCCACCCACCACAGAGGCCCACCTTGCACAGCGAGGCTGCCTGCCAGCGCTAACATAAACTGAATAAACCGACTGGTTTTGAAAGATCTATGCGCCAATAGTCGGTGAAAACCTACCGTGACACCCATGCCACGGCAAATGTAGAGTGTTACGGCAGTGATCAGAGCCACCGTGCTTACACCCGTATAAAAGGCAGCTAAACAGGCTAAATGAAATACGCCCATGCCGATGACAACACCCATCACTTGCGGGCGAGCACCACGTATATTGCGAGTCATTTCAGACATGGTTTAAGCAAGCGCTCCCAAGGAAAGTACTGATACGGCAGATACTATCGAGAAAGTCCTTTGACTACCACGCGCGCAATTCGCTTACCTGGGTCTTGGCGAGTCTTTTCGACGCAGGTGATCTGCACGTCGTTGCATGCGCATCAGTGCTCGCGCTCTGTCTCTGGCATCCATTCTACGAAATTGTTGGCGTAGACGTAGACGTTGCTCTGCAGGTAACGACTTAAACTGACGCAAGCCATCGCGCATCCGGGCTTGTTGTTGTTGGGTCAAACCTCGAAACGTCTGCCAACGAGTCATCAGTTCATTTCTTTGATCCGAATCTAGATTTTTCCAACGATCAAACCGAAGTTTTCTCGTATTACGCTCTGCGGTGTCCATGTTGAGCCAACGATTGGCACCCAACGCTAGGCGTTGTTGACGATCAGCACTCAGGGCTTTCCAACTCGCCTCATATTCCGAAAGTACAGTGCGCTGTTCACTAGAAAGCGCCTCCCAAGGCTGGCTCCATACTTGAGTGGTAAGGACAAGCAATATAGCGGCGGCGATGGTTTTCATTGAACTGGCTCCTGCATCTCTTCGTCACGGTCTCTTTTTACTTCACTATCAACCATATGCTGCAGTTGCGCGTCGTTCACATCTAACAGATCTAACGGATCTAACCACCCATCTCCATCTTCGACCATGCTGCCAAGGTACTCAAAGAAAGACTGCGCATCGTCGTCAAGCACAGTGGCTTCATCAGCAATACACACGTTTCCCATACAACTCATAGCCACAACACACCTACCCAGAATTTGACGGTTCATCTTGGTCTTCCATGGCAACCATCCAAGCAACAAATTCCAACTCCTCCAGTAACTCCGATTCTTGGGCGGCAGCCAACTAAATCGCATCCATTTGAGGAAGCGATTCGATTGGAGAATTGACGGCAACTACCCATACAAATATTGCTGTTGTTGCAACCGCACCAGCACCGGTCCAACGAAGCCAATCAAAACCTTGAGCTTGGCTGGCATTCATCAAGCTAGCAGATTGCGCCACCGCCTCGCGTCGGGCAGCTTGTAAACGAAGGAGCACTTCAGACGAGAGTTGGCGTTCTGTACGGCGTAATTCGTCCCCGCTACGTGCGGCGAACTTCTCGTCGTCTGGGGGTAATTCATTCACTTTTATACTCCTCTAAACGTAACCTTAACGCGTGTACAGCTCTGGAAAAATGAGTTTTAACACTGCCCTGAGAACAACCCATGGCGAGTGCCGTCGACCTCACGTCCATGCCATCCCAGGCACGTAACATGAATGCTTGCTGTTGGCGCTTAGGCAGCGCTCCTACAGCATCTTGCAACTTAACTCGAACACCATCCATCAGGTGTTGATGTTCAGGTTGATCAATGGCTGGTGCTGCAAATTGCTCGATGGGAGACGCAGCTTCTTCACCTTCGTCGGTGCGGTTGAACCATTTAAAAACTCGGTTTCGAACCCCAGCACTGCGATAGAAATCAGTGATGCGATTGCGCAATATTCTATAAAACAGCGGCCTCCATTCGTCGGCCGGTTTGTTAGAGTACTTGCGAACCAAGGTCAACATGACATCCTGGACGATATCTAGTGCATCTTCTTGATTCTTTACCGCTACCAGCGCCATTGAATAAGCCCTCTTCTCCACATTGGCAAGAAACTGATTAAGCTCATCAGCGCTACCCATCGCTCGCTCGTTATGATGACAAAGAACCCACGTAAGTGGGTCCTTTATCACGCCTGGTGCGTACGCGTAGGTCATTACTGTGCATTGATAGAACTAAAAACAAAGCCAGCACGTCTGGTGGTGAGTTCTGCATCACCTACATTGTACTCACCTTGTACGGTGATGCGATGCAAAAGGTTGCCCCCATCAAGTTGGGCTACAAGCTCGTCTACCAAATCGTTAAAGGAACGGAAGAGGTGCAATCGATCAGATCCACGGACCTTCACGGCATATACACCACGACCAGAA
>JAADHW010000312.1 GCA_013151695.1 Gammaproteobacteria bacterium | reverse complement strand
GGCTGGTCACGCATAAAACACTCGGCCCACCTATTCAAGCATGGCAAGACCATAGAGCCATTGCTCGCCCGGTTAAAAAGGCGGCCACAGTCAGTTTGGGGGTGGTCTTTGGTTTGAGCATTTTTATGAACATACCTTGGTGGGCGCTCACAGCTCAGGGGGTAATACTGCTGTGTGTTGCCTTTTTCATTTGGCGAACTGCAGAGATACCTTAAGTTTCTTGGAACAGCGCTTTGGAGCGCCATAACGCGACCATCGGCACTGCAAACACCCCAGCGGCGATAAGCCCAGACCATAAACCACCCCCTCTGGGGTCGGTTAGATTCCAAACCAACATACTAATCACTACCTGCCCCACATAGATCGCCGCCCAGGGCCAAAGCCAAGACTTCATGCGTAAAAAACCGTACGCCAGCGAACCATAGATTATCCAATGTATCGGTTCAGTGAGCTTTGCCCACCAGCCATACACAACGAGCCCGAACCACACTTCCTCATCATCGGCAACCGGCTTCCAAAACATGTCAAAAGGCATATAGACAAAGGTCATATAGATACAAAAGTAGAAAAACAGGTTCATCCACCAGGGTCGAACCCGCCAGTCTCGGACTACACTCGCCCAAACCTCACCCACAACCATTCTCCTCGTTATTTTGCTGCCGCGTTTGATACTGTCACGATATCTGGAATAGGTACACCTTGGAGAAACGCGGTAACGTTGGCCACTACTCGCATGCCCATGGCTCGCCTGGTCTCCAGCGTACCGCTACCCATATGCGGCAACAGAACTACGTTTTGTAACGAGACCAAGCCATTTGCCAAATTTGGTTCCTGCTCATAGACATCTAAGCCAGCACCTGCGATTTCAGCACTCGATAAGGCGGCCACAAGTGCTGCTTCATCAATAATATCGCCTCTCGCAGTGTTAATTAGGTGGGCATGAGGCTGCATTTGTCGTAGCGCATCAGCGTCAATTAAGTGATGCGTTTGTACAGTCGCCGGACAATTCAGGCTAACAAAATCACTGGTTGCCAACAGCTCGTGCATGTCCACTTGTTTTGCTTGCAAATCATCAACAACAGATTCATCTACCGGGCTTCGATTGCAGTACAAAATACGCATCCCAAAACCGTGATGGCAACGTTGCGCCAAAGCAGTGCCTATACGACCCAGACCTATAATGCCTATGGTCTTGCCGGTGACTGCAGTGGAGAGCATGTGCGTAGGCCGCCACCCCGTCCAATTTCCGCTGCGTACCAGCCGCTCGCCCTCTGCTGCACGTCGTGCACTCATTAACAAAAGCGTTAACGCAAGTTCAGCAGTCGCCTCGGTGAGCACCCCCGGTGTATTGGCTACCGCTATACCCGCAGAATTTGCAGCGGCGATATCAATATGATTAAAACCCACCCCAAAATTTGCAATGAGCTTAGTTTGCACCGATGCATTTAGGAGCAATTCCGCATCAAGCTTGTCGGTAACTGTTGGACACAAAATTGTCGCGTTTTGCAATGCAAACGCAAGCTCATCTCGGCTCAATGGCTGATCTAAATCATTGGTCTGAAGGTGACCCAAGGAAGCCATTTTTTCTTCTACTTGAGTAGGCCATTTGCGCGTTATGATGATTCTGCGTTTATCGTCGATCATGTTCTAATATTCATTGAAAGGTTTTATTTTTGGCCTATAGTTGCGCAATCTCAGACTTTAAGGAACAAAGCGCGGCGGCTCAATACAATACTCCGTAAAAGCAGGACTACTATGAACATCGATTTTACCGAAGAGCAGCAAGCCATTCGAGATATGGCGGAAAAATTCACCGCCGATGAGATCACACCGAATGCGGCAGAATGGGATGCAGAACATACTTTTCCTCGTCAAACCTTAACTAAGGCCGCACAGCTTGGCTTCGGGTCTATATACGTAGGTGAAGATCACGGCGGTGTCGGACTTTCACGGGTTGAAGCAGCCCTCATTATGGAAGCCCTAGCCTATGGCTGCCCCAGCACCAGTGCCTTCATCAGCATCCATAATATGGCCACCTGGATGATTGATGCATTTGGTAGCGATACGCTTCGCGCCAAGTACCTCCCCAAGCTCGTCACCATGGAGAACATCGCCAGTTATTGTTTGACCGAACCCAATGCCGGTTCAGACGCGGCATCGCTTAAAACTCGCGCCGATCGAGATGGCGACGAGTATGTGCTCAATGGCACCAAAGCATTTATTTCAGGCGGCGGCGTCAATGAAATTTACGTGGTCATGGCAAGAACGGACGACAGCTCTAAGTCAGGCGGAATTTCCTGTTTTGTTGTTGACAAAAACACACCAGGATTGTCCTTTGGATCACAGGAGCGAAAGCTGGGATGGCATTCACAGCCCACTTCTTCAGTGATGTTCGATGACTGCCGTATACCCGTAGAAAATATGATAGGTAAGCCTGGTGACGGTTTCAAAATCGCTATGCAGGGGTTAGATGGTGGCCGCATTAATATTGGCGCCTGCTCTATTGGAGGCGCGCAACGATGCTTAGATGATGCTGTTGCCTACGTAAAAGAGCGGGTTCAATTCGGTCAGCGTATTGCAGACTTCCAAAATACACAGTTTGTACTCGCTGAGATGAAAACCAAGCTGGAAGCAGCGCGAGCTTTGCTCTACGTCGCTGCTGACAAGGTAGCTAAAGCTGCCACAGACAAAACTCAGTGGGCGGCTATGGCTAAACTGATGGCAACTGAAACAGGATCTAAAATCGTTAACGATGCTTTGCAACTGCATGGTGGATACGGATTCTTAATGGATTTCCCTGTTGAACGCTTCTTGCGTGATTTGCGAGTACACGAAATATTGGAAGGCACCAGTCAAATCATGAAATTTGTGATCGGTCGAGAGCTAGTCTCAGACTAATAACTAGCCACTAACTAACAGTTAGTCTCAAACTAACAGGCTTTCCCCAAGCTAACAGAACTACATCAACCCCTTAACCGGCAGTAGCACACCGTGTACTGCTTTAGCAGCATCTGATGCCAAAAAACACACGACGTTTGCGAGATCACTCGGCGACACCCACTGACCAAAATCACTATCAGGCATATCTGCCCGATTGCGCGGCGTATCTATCAAGCTTGGCAACACGGCATTAACATTCACACCCTGACCTCGCACCTCTTCGCTCAACGCCTCAGTTATGCGCATTACAGTAGATTTAGCCGCTGTGTATGCAGCCATGTTTGCGGCACCTTGCAACGCACCAAGTGCTCCGATGTTAACAATGCTGCCTCGACTTTGTTCCAATAATACCGGGACTGCCGCACGCAACACCGTTCGAAGTGTTGTCACATTGATGCTGAACATAGCATCCCAAAGCGAATCATCAGTTTCATGTACGGTGGG
>JAADHW010000081.1 GCA_013151695.1 Gammaproteobacteria bacterium | reverse complement strand
CTCTCATGAACATACCGGATATTAACCCCCCACTTCCTGCCATCACCAAAATGCTCTCTGACCATCTCAGCTTTATAGTGTGTCGATATATAGAAGTTGTGAAACCCAGACTCTACGAACTGGGTCAGAATTGTCTCCAATATTGGCTTACCGCCCACCTTGAGTAGTGGTTTCGGTATTTCTTCTGTTAAGGGACGCAAACGAGTCCCAAATCCACCAGCCATAAGAAATACCAGGTTGTTAAACTTTTCACCTGACACAAGACGCTGCAGAGTCTCCATGCCGGCAACTCTATCTTCTGCATCAAGCAGAGGTATCGCAAGGATTCCCCTACTCTTCATCATGGCCAGAATAGCATCTCGATGATCCGTGACAGAGGCCGTTGTTGGATCACTCTGCAGGAACTCTGTCGCTTGAGCACTCATATCAAGGTGACGCAGAAGCGCTCGACGAATATCGCCATCCGTCACAGTCCCCAACAATCTTTTATTATCATCAACAACGAGAGCAATACGCATTCCTCCCGCATGGAGAACCTTGATGGTCGTTTCCAAAGAATCAGTTGGCTTAAGCAATATTTCTGTCCAGTTTTTCACTTATTACATCCCATATATTCCAGACTTGCTATCAGGCTGAATGTATTTCACATCACGGCCAAGATCCTTATAAACCACAGAGCCCGCAGCCACTAAAGAATTCTTACCGATACTGATATTCTGGATTACCGTAGCGCCTGTTCCAAGATGAGCGCCAACGTCGACAAGGACACCGCCACTAAGAGTCACGCCGGGCGCAATATGACAATTACTTCCAATCCTACAATCATGATCAATCAAAGCCCCGGTATTGATGATTGTATCCTGTCCAACATGTGTACCTGGCTGGATCACGACACCAGCCATGACTTGCACCCCCTCTTCCAAGACGACATCCCCGCCAATTACGGCCGACGGATGTATGACCTTTGAAAAGCTGAAGCCCTTTTCACGCATCCGACTTGCCACTTCAAAACGCGATTGCTCACCAGGCATAGAACCGATGCCATTTACGAGGACTATATCATCAGCAGCGAAAGAAGAGAGAACTGAATCATCTCCCAGCACGCGAATTCCAAAACACTCCGAGCCTGAAGGCATGCCAGGATCGACATAACCCACAATATTGACCCCTGCTTGCAACAAAGCCTCGGCAACGACTTTAGCGTGCCCCCCCGCCCCCAGAATAATTACAGGTCTGCCATTTGAGCCCCTCAAGAAATGACCTCTCCCGCTAGGTAATCCCTCGGGCTTCTACAGTCTAATAAATCCCAATAATCCATCGGATTTTTTCCTGACGCCGGGCGCATAATGGCAATGTTACTCTTTGTAAACAACTCACCTGTGGCAATATCACAAGCGGCTACTATGCTCTTGCGAATAACTGCGCGATTATCAAATTCCGTGGGTCTTGGAGCCTTTACGCCGTCTCCCATTATATGCTCAACAGTTCGGATGGTTTCGACCATTATTTTCAACCCATCGGGTTCCAACGACGCTTTGTGGTCAGGGCCAGGCAATGACCTGTCGAGAGTAAAATGCTTCTCAATGATTGTCGCCCCCAATGCAGCTGCCGCACTTGCCACGGTATCACCTTCACTGTGGTCTGAATAGCCAACGTTAAGACCAAAAACATTACGTAAAGTAACCATTGCCCTAAGATTAATGTCTCCTGGGGGAGCGGGGTACTCTGTGGTGCAATGCAACAAAGTCACTTTATTCTTCAGCTGTTGTTGTCCATTTTTAGAACAAAACGCCTCCCGAAACGCAATTCTGGAAGGCTCTTTTGTTTGTCCGTCTCTCTGCAAAAAACCAAATGCAATAACACCCAACGCTTCTTCAATCTCTCCAAGTGTTGCCATTCCAGTTGAGACGATCAATTCGCAACCGGTCTCAGAATAATCCAGCAAAAGCGGCCCATTTGTTATCTCCCCAGATGGAATTTTCAACTTTTCCAAACCAAGATCATTGGCTAAAAATTTCAAGCTATATTGGTCAAAAGCAGTTGACAGGAATTCGATTCCTATTTCATTGCAATATGCAAGCAGCTCATGGTGGATGCCATGATCAAGCTCCAGGCGTCTCAACATATTGAACTGAGTTTCTTCAGTATCTGTTGTGAGCTGTTGATACGGTGCCTTGGCTGCCTTCATTGTCACCAAATGTTCTGCCTTAAAAGTTTGAAACTTGACGGCATCTGCGCCTGCATGGGCTGCGGCATCAACCAACTTAAATGCCATATCCCTATCACCATTATGGTTAACACCCGCTTCGGCAATTACATATACACTCACAACAATTCCTTCAAACTAACAAATGCTTCGGCAGCCTGAACCCCTGCCAAAGCCCCCCTATAGGTTGCTAACGCCCTGATATTAGTATCACTTCTTGGGAACGGAAATTCTCCCATCTCACCATCATACATTCGCATGATCTCAATTTTTTTTTCCAGGTAGCCACTAATGTCAATCCATAAATTGGGCCTAAAAACAGCATTATCAGGTCGAACATTAAATTCTGTCTCTGACAGCGTTTCGTATGCTCGGATTTTATTTACACATGGATATCTAAAGGATTTGCTGCAAGCGGCTACGGCATCGAAAACAGCCCCGTGGTCACTATGCACATCATTACGAAACGGCACGTAGAGGATATTGGGACGAATCTGAGCTACAAATGCAGAGATTTCGCCAATCAATATTTTCCTGGGGACAGAGTCCAGTCCAGCAGTTCGAAAACCCAGCTGCTGGACACTTGAAAAACCATATTTCCGGGAAACCATTTCAATTTCCTGCTGGCGAGACAGTATCCTGTCTTTCTTGAACCCAGCGTCTTCCAACATGCTCGTCACAATGAGCCAGTTAATTTGGTCACCCTCATCACAATGACGAAGGAGCGTACCACCACAACCTAAAGTTTCATCATCCGGATGAGGTGCAACGACGAGGACTGTACTCACAGATAATCCCCTTTTTGGGTTTCCACAACAGGATCTACGATCGAAAGTTCAATACAACCATCTGCGCACTTGACGATTAAATTCCCCTCACTTGAAAAACCAGCTATCTTTCCAGGCTCGGCATTCTCTACACCAACAAAATCAACTAATCTCGTTTTCCACACCTTGATGGGCTTTTCATTGAATAAAAAGTGAGCCCCAACATATGGATGCGTTAGACCGCGGACAAGATTATGAATCGTGCCTGCACTCATACGCCAATCAATTTCACCATCCTTCATTCCCCGCTTTCTCCATGAACTCGCCAATAAATTGTTCTGAGGAATACGCATGAAATGACCCTTACTCATTGCAGGCACAATATCGGCTAGTTGCTTTTTTGCTACATCTATCACTTTCGTTTTCGTATAGAGGGTGCCGGCATCATCTTCATCCGAAATATCAACAAGTTGTTGAGAAAGGATATCTCCACTATCCGCACCTTCATCCATAAAAAAGAAAGTCGATGCCGTTCTTTTCAGTCCCAACACTAAAGCCCATATCAATGGATGACGCCCTCTGTTCATCGGTAATTCAGCTGGATGATAACCAATTACACCCAATGCCGGGATTTGCAAAAAATCCTTCTTGAGTAACCTAGACCACCCAAAACAAAAAACAACGTCTGGCCCCCTCCCCCTAATCCATCCCAGCGCTTCAGGAGAATTGACGTTTTCACAGACCAATACAGGGATCCGATATTCTTCACACACAGGTGCAAGGTCGGCAAAATCGGAATTCACCCCGCGGTCTTGACCGGTTACAACTCCCACAAGTTCAGAATCAAGACTTATCAAAAACTTGAGCATCTGCAGTGAAAATTCGACCGTTCCTATAAAAAGCACCCTCACAATCAGGTATCCTTCTCAATCGTTATGTCGACATCAAAAAATTGCTTTTTCAACAAGCCTTCTAATGGAAATATCTGTAAGGTTTCTGTAATAGCGAGAGCAGTACCGCCCCCACCAAAAGGGTTCACGGTTTTCTTGACTATGCTGCGGAAACTGTCACTAAATAAGGTTTCAAGCGCAGTCTTGATTCCCTCTACACTCGAGTCGCAATCAATCACGCTTCTCGCTTTTATCCTGCCACGCTGGCGATCACCAATATTGACAGTCCCGATTCTGAAACTTGGTGCTTCAATTAAACCACTGGATGAATTCCCGATGACCCCATCCACAACCTGCAAAGCAGATAAATATCTAACCTGTCCCAACGAAGTAAAACCGATTGCCTTGTCTCTATTCTCCGAAACGTATTCATCTATCATCTCATTGATTATACGACCATCAGTATCTGCATTGGCTTTGGTAAACAACAGATGTGTTTCTTCTAAAGAGTCGAGTGCCTGCAATAGATTTCCAAACTGCTCCCCACTGGTAGTTTTTTCCAAAGTAACGGGGTGAAAGGTTATCATTAGATTCCGCTTGCCCAGCGTAAAATCTATAGACGCCTCAAATTTCTCCTTCGAGAGCAGATTCAACCTGTTAATATTATCAATTCCAGCAGCACCGACGTTGAACACCCGTTCAGGTTGTTCTCCGAGTTGTATCACACGCATACGATATTTTTCGGTTGCTGTGAAGTGAAGGTGTGACATCTTGGTTATTGAGTGTCGTATCGACTCGTCAATCAACCCCTCTGTTGCCTCCCCTCCATGCAGGTGCGCAACAGGTATCCGCGCAATAGTAGCCGCACTCACGGCCGAGAAAATCTCATACCGATCACCAAGAACCAACAGAATATCCGGCTTGAGCTCGGAATACGCATCTGCAAATCCGATCATTCCCAACCCCATAGACTTACTGATTCCGACAGAGGTATCCGAAGAAAGCAGCATCTCAACCTTGCAGTCAATTTTAAAGCCATCTTCCTCAATCTGCCTATAGGTAAGACCGAACTCAGGCGAGAGATGCATGCCGGTTGCAATGATTTTCAACTCGAGGCGATGCGACGCCTCTATCTCCTTCATCAGCCAGTAGAGGAGTCCATATTCTGCACGCGTGCCCGTAACAACACAAACTTTCCGTTTCTCAGTCATTTAGCACCACACTACTAGGGACACTCACAAGCCTTTCATACAACCACTCAGTATTATCGAGCTCCGCTGATGTACTACAATCTGCATTCATTGCCAATCGATGCATGGGGGTCCACGCAGGGCGCGTCATAACTTGGTTTGCATTGGTAACCTCCAACATCTCATCCCGTTGGCTTTGACTTTCAGTAATCACAGCATTAAGCCAATAATTTGATTCCGTTCCTTTTGGCTCGGTCATAAATTGCAAACCATTTTCTTTGCCCCATTGTTGGTACAATTTCGCCAGGTTACGCTTATTTTCTACAAAAAAAGGTAAATATTCCATTTGCGCTACCCCCAAAGCGGCGTTGATATTAGGTAATCGGTAGTTATAACCGATCTCATCATGATCAAATACCCAGGAGTGAGGAACTTTCGCGGTCGTAGTAATATGCTTTGCTTTCTTGGCAAGCCCTTCGTCGGCAGTCAGGATCATCCCCCCACCGCCAGTGGTAATAATCTTGTTTCCATTGAAGCTGATGGCCGCCAGCTTCCCTATTGTTCCGGTATGCATGCCGCTGGAGTAACTTCCTAATGATTCGGCAGCATCTTCAACCAGAGTGATATTATAACGGTCACAAATCGTTTTAATCTCTGAAATATTTGCAGGAAAACCATAAGTATGCATAGGAACACAGGCTCGGATGACTTGATTATCGACTCGGCTCCAACAGCATCCATCATCACGTACCTCACAGTGCGCCGCGAGATAAATCTCTAAACTTTCGGCAGAAAGACCAAGAGTTGTCAAATCAACATCCACAAATGCCGGCAAAGCCCCACAGTAACGAATAGCATTACAGGTGGCCACAAAGGTAAACGACTGGGTAATTACAATATTTCCAGGCTTAACCCCAGCAAGCAAAAGCGCAATATGCAATGCAGAGGTACCATTTACAGTGGCAATCGCGTATCCTGCATCAGTGTAATCAACAACTGAGGATTCGAATTGATTAACATATTCCCCGACACTGGAGACAAAAGTCGAATCGACAGTATCTGTTAAATAGTTTTTTTCATTGCCGACAAACACGGGGGCATGTAATGGGATAAACTCTTTAGTCCCATATATGGACCGAACAAATTCTAAGAATCTCTCAAACATCGACACTACACCGCGGATTAAATGTGGGGGATATTGTAATAACGTTGGTCATCGGGATTTCCAATGAGACCGGATGAAACAATCTCCATGATTTCTCTGATCCCCTCAGGCACCGTTAAGCTAACATCGAAACCGAGATTTTCTTTGATTTTATCGCTGTTAACTCGATAATCGCGCGGATCATCATCTTTCTTGACATAAATGATTTTGGCGTCGGGGATTAACTTTAACATTTCGGTAACAAGCATCTTTTTCGTATAGTTCTCTCGGGTATCACCAACATTAAATACGTCGTAAGCGACCTTCTCTTCAGGTGCCTCAAGCACAGCAATAAAAGCTCGAGAAAAATCTTTTACATGACAATAGGGCCGCCAAAATTGCTCCCCGAATATTTCCAAGCTACGCCCTAAAGCGAGTTCTTTT
>JAADHW010000370.1 GCA_013151695.1 Gammaproteobacteria bacterium | reverse complement strand
AGTCTTCTTGCGATAAGCAAGCGTTAACCAGTCTCGCCTTAGCCAGCACGCCCGTAAACAATTTGAATCCGTTGTTGTATCACAAAACCACACGCCGACAGTTATACGAACGTGCGGCGGCTGATCATTTGGGTTACGAAGTTTTGTTGTATAACCAGCAGGGAAATGTCACAGAATCGACCATCGCCAATGTCGTGTATGAATGGCAAGGTGTACTGTATACACCGCCTGTTGCAGATGGCTTGTTGCCAGGAACCTTGCGCGGTAAATTGCTTGAAGAAGGTGTGATTACTGCGCGTTCGCTGCATTTAGATGATTGTCACGCAGTATCTGCGTGGTACTTAGTCAGTGGCTTGCGGGGTCGGCGTGACGCGCAACTAGGCAGCGACCAGCTAGAACGAACCCGCTCGCTGCTAAGCATATGTCGCGGCGGTACGTGAGATGTTAGTATTAAGTATGCTAAATGAATTGCTTTTGGCCTTCGCGCGCTGGCTAGACACCCACACGTGGAGTACAGACTTACACGAGTCTTACTATATGTATGCATGGGTGGAAACCACTCATGTGCTCACGTTGATGATTTTCCTCGGCATGCTATTTGTCATTGACCTGCGTATGTTGGGCTGGGGGTTTACCAAAATCCCAGCATCAAAAGTCGCAGCGCGCCTCGACACGCCAATGATGATTGGCTTCGCAGTAATGGTGATCAGTGGCGCGTTGTTGTTTTACGCCATTCCTGTTCGCTCTACGCAAAGTATCTGGTTCAGAATAAAGGTCGTATTGTTGATTGCCGCAGGCATCAATGCCTTGCTGTTTCGTAACAAGATGCGCGCAGCAGCACATGATTGGGACAACGACGCAAGGCCACCCAAGCGTATACGAGTAGGGGCGGGCCTTTCGCTGACGTTATGGATGGGTGTGATATTTACCGGTCGCGCTATCGCTTACGACTGGTACGACTGCCACAAAGAAATGCCACAATTTATGTATTGGGTGGCAGGATGTGTAGACGAACTAGCGGCAGTACCGTAGCGGGGGTTATGGATGTTACCTTTATTTGAATGGTTAGATGCGTCTCTTCTTGCAGAGATATCCAAAGCGTACGGCGGTGTGTTTGCCGTCGTACAGATGTTTCATTTAGCCGCTATGGCTCTGTTGGGGGGCATGGTACTGGTGAGCGACCTACGTTTACTAGGGGTTGTGATGAAAGACATTCCCAGTGAAACCATCATTAGCAGCACCCGCAAATGGTTTGGCTGGGCGCTGGTTGTCATGGTTGTTAGTGGCGTGTTCATGGCCTCTGCGGTTGCCATGAAACTATATTACAACGAAATGTTTTGGGCAAAAATGGCCGCGCTGGGCATTGGTATATTGTTCTTCTATTTTGTCCGCAGCCCGCTTTTAAGATTAGACCACAGCACACTAAATCCATGGGTACTCAAACTTACAGCCATCTCTTCTATAGTGATTTGGTTCACGGTGGCGGGTTGCGGTCGTTGGATTGGTTTCTCCTAGGCCAGGTACAGGAACAAAAACAGTAATGGGTAAAACTCGACAAGAAAAAGTAGCCTTTGGTTTCTGTCTCTGTGTTTTGGCAGGCGCTGCTTGGTTTTGGGCCTTACAAGTGGGTGACGTGCTGGCACTTCTGGCTCTCGCCTACGGTTGAGCGTAAGCAATCTGGGATTTACGTCTAGAATGCGTTGTCCAGGTGTCTGACCATAGCTGATTTGTTGGAGTCGAATATGGGGTTGACGCCAAAGCCAATACGAGCGGTGTCGATACTGAAGAGTCCGCCGAAATCGATGCGGTGATCGTCACCGCCTATACAAAACGCCAGCCTAAACGCAAACCTTTACCCGCAATCTACCNNNCCCCGTGTGGAGATCCATGCCACCATACTTTGCACGCCACTTATAAAGGGCGAGAACGTTTCAATAAAGTTTGATAAGCGTTCTTTAGTATTAGCTCAGGCGTGCTCAGTCGAGTAGCGTCCAATTTCCACTAGCACTTCTTCCAATACCCGATTGCCAAAATTTCGGCGAATGGTTTCCTGGGGAGACCCACAACAAAAGTCGCTAAATGTGAATTGGCGTGGGAAATCTAATGAACTGGTTAATTGGATAGCGCTGGAAACTTCTTGGTGGTTCATGACAAGCTCTAGTCGAGTGCCGTTGGCGCAACACCAAGCGTATGGACGGAGTTCACCCTGAACAATCTTGGTTTCTTGGGTAACCTGGTGAGTAGAAAAACCCATTGCCGGGGCGACAGTGCTGTTCGTTTGGCGAGCACTTAACACTGCATTGGCGGTCTTAGATAAGGTTAATGCCCCGGTGAGGGTGCTGGACCAAACCAGAAAATTCCTTCTGGAACCCCTTAACTTCATGGTCACGCCATACTCTGCCAGAGTATTTCAGATTCGGTACCGGTGATCACGTTTTCAGTGTGCAGAGTCTGGTAAGTGAAGGAGATGCGTTCCAGCATAGGCGTTGCAGCACTCTCACTGAATAGACTATTTAGCATTTCCGATCGAAATGCGCTAATGCGACCGTTGGTGGTGGTGGTAACCTGCTGCAGTAGTGGGCCACCTTGACGCGACACTTTAAAAAACTTGATGGTTGCGTTAACCGAGTGAGCATTTGCCAAGGCATGCAGGAACATGGGGGTCGTACGATCAGGCACCTTCACGATAGTCAGTGGGTTAGTTACAAGATTTCCAGTCAATATACCGGAACCGCGTCCTGTTTGCATGCTTAGCTCCTGATAGAAGGCTACCGCTTCAACATGTTCCGAGACATCGACATCACCGAGGCTCAAGAGTCGGGGTTCTCCAGCTATTGGACTGCCATTAAAAGTGAATTGAATATAGATGTTTAGTGCCATGAGTATGTTCCATTATTAGTTGGTTGATGTGTTTATTTACACCCGTTCAAGACGAGAGCTTGATCGCGGAATACCGCGCAATGAGCGTTGCCAAACCTGTTCTGAATATCTGCCATAGCAACACAACAAGTAAGGCTGGACTGTTTATGTAAATTGTTCGCAGTACTGGCAATTCTTTGTGAACTACGCCCGTCCGCTTCCACACAGCGCTGTATATCGCGGGCAGAAATTCGACACAAATTTGTATTGCTTGTTGGCCAGAGACTACCGCCAGAAGCGCCACCACCACCCGAGGTGCCATTTCCTGAAGAGCCGTCGTCTGTCGGTGGAGGAGTGGGATCTGGCTCGGATTCTTCTACTGGAGCAGGTGTATGGACGCGAGGTTTGGGACCAAAATTCGCCCAACCTTGAGTTGCGGCCGATGCATAGCGCCACTGCCGATCAGTGCTGTTATTTACCGACGCGGTAGAAAATACGTCGTCTTTGCCATCGCCATTAAAGTCGCCAAATCTTAGCTGAGAAGTCTTGGTGGATAGTCTGGCCAAAGACGACCAATTCGACGCGCCACCAGATGAAACTTGCCACTGACCAATTTTGTCCGCGAAAAAAACGTCGGTCTTGCCATCGCCGTTGAAATCGGCAAACCTGAGTTGGGTAATGGGAATGTTAGATCGGGTGAGGTTTTTCCAGCTTTTGGCGCCACCGGATGAGTATCGCCACTGCTTGTTGTTAGATTGAAATACATCCGTTTTGCCGTCGCCATCAAAATCACCAAAACGCAACGAGGTGATGGCTGCATTGGAGGGAGCCAAACCTTGCCATTTTTGCGTGCCACCCGATGAGTATTGCCAACGATTGTTAACAGAAGTGAAAATGTCAGTCTTACCGTCGCCGTCGAAATCACCAAACCTTAAGCTGCTTAAATTGTATTTTGCAGAAAGTAAATTTCTCCAGCGGCGGCTGGCCGGGGAGAAGTATTGCCATTTGCCTCTTACAATATGGAATATGTCGGTTTTGCCGTCGCCGTCAAAATCACCAAATCGCAAATTCTGGTATGGCTCATTAGACGTCACGAGAGTTTGCCATTGTTGTTTAGCCTGCCACCAGTAGCGCCATGTTGTGCGCCCGTTAACTTTGACAACTGCAAAAATGTCGGTAATACCGTCACCATTGAAGTCACCTATGGGGGTGTAAGTAGGATCGCCTGTCACAATGGGTGGTGTCATCACATCCGACTTGGTGGCTCTATTCTTTGTTTTACTTGAATTGAATATCTGTTTACTTCTTGAGGTGGTGCCGGCAGATGCTTTTCGGTCGCTGGTGAGTGGTGGTTTTGAAGACGTTTTAGTGGTTTCTTTCTGGGCGCCGGTCTGCCTGGAGGTTTTTGATGTCTTTGATGTTGTTACAGGCTCGGTTTTTTTTCCTGGCGCCGCCTGCGCCTTGGTTGCAGCCTGTACTGAGACTAAGGTAAACAGCAGGCAGCAGCAGAAACCCAGTAAACCAGTTTTGGAGATTTTCTGCCCGTACTTCATCAATTAGTACCCCATTGGAGACAGTTCCAGTATTGATAAATTGATGTGCGGATTGAATCCCTCAAAATAGGGATGCGCGATTACCGGCGGTTGAGTCTTAGGGGTACCTGTGTTCCAGCATTCGAGTGACCTTGCCCCTAAAATTAACCCATTTGTTGAATCATTCAACGGCAAGTTCAGAGAATACTGCCTGGATATGCATGAATTCAGAGCGCTAGAAGAGGCACGCTCCTTCGGCTTTGAGGAGGGCGAACCGAGTACCCCGCCTTCCGGCTGGCCACGCCATGACTATGATCTGGATACAACGCCGATTAGCGCTAGGTAGCGGCCAGTGTACAGACAGCTCGTAACGGCTTGGCGGTTGTGCATGAGCACAAGCACCGCAATACTATTGATGGCCGTGCTGTTGTTGCCCGGCTGCGAATTTTTCGCCTTTGGGTATCCAATTCCTTCTGCCAGAGTGTGAGTTATCCTTGACCAACCCATGCCCGAAGCGGAACTGTTCGCGCGGCTCAACCACATTGCCCGAGAACACGGTGTTCCATATCGTCGAGGTGGCGGGTGAAATGGGGTTTGACAGCGGCGGGTCGGATAAGGAAAATCGCCGTCCCGCGTGCAAGGCGTGGATTATTAGTATGGCTAGGTAGCTCAGCTGGTTAGAGCACAGCATTCATAATGCTGGGGTCGGGAGTTCAAGTCTCCCCCTAGCTACCAATGAAATCGGTTACTAGCTTTGATCTCGGAGTTATACCCGAAATGCTGGAGACAAGCTTTCTTGTTGAGCGCGATTCATGCCTACTATAGATGCTTCAGACCTCCATTCGCTGACCGCCTGCAGCACTTCGTCTTTAATTTGAT
>JAADHW010000191.1 GCA_013151695.1 Gammaproteobacteria bacterium | reverse complement strand
TGTGGTAGCGATGATGTTGTGACCGCAGGCGTGGCCGATGCCCGGTAAGGCATCGTACTCGGCAAGAATGGCTACAGTTGGTCCTGCGGGGCTCGAAGGATCATCGATCTTGGCTTCGAATGCTGTTTGTAGTGAAAACACACCGGTTTCAGAGCTAAGACCGTGTTTATCTAGACAGTTGGTGAGCGTTTCGCAGGCAAAAAATTCTTTGAAGGCAAGTTCAGGGTTAGCATGAATTGCGTGTGATGCCTCGATGAGCTCGTCTGCGATGCTGTCGATCTGCTGGTTGATCACTTCATATATAGAATTCGGCATGTAGGCCTCGCACTTAGTGTGGGTGGTGAATAAAAACTCTATACGATGGCTAAGTAAATACCTATTTGACAGTTTGGCTGCGAAATAACCGCCGACGACCGGTAAAAAGAGCGTGTAACTTGGTTGTCGCTTGGTTATGGTTATTGTCGATATGGGCGGGAAATTATGCGGCGGAAGAAGTGTTCTGTCCGCATAATTCTAATTGGGGAAGAACAAAATGGCGTACAACTATGAGTTGTTGAATGTATCCATCGAAGGCCACTTGGCTGTGGTCAGTATATCTAACCCGCCTATCAACCTTATTACACTACCCCTATACGCAGAACTGAGTGAGCTTTCCATAGAGTTGAAAGCTGACCCCGATTTGACCGTTGTTGTCTTTAAAAGCCTAGATGCTGATTTTTTCATCGCCCACTTCGATGTAGAAGCCATTCTGCAGTTCCCCATTGATCAAGATGCTGAAAAAGATTTAGAGCCCAACCCCTTTCATGCTCTGTGCGAACGCATGCGTACTATGGACAAAGTGACCATCGCGCAAATCGAAGGAAGAGTGGGGGGTGGTGGCAGTGAATTTGTATCCAGTATGGATATGCGCTTTGGTGTGCAGGGCAAAACCATCGTGAATCAAATGGAAGTGCCGCTGGGCATATTACCGGGAGGCACTGGAACACAACGTTTGCCGCGTTTGGTGGGTCGTGGTCGCGCGATGGAAATCATCCTAGGTGGTGGTGATATAGATGCACACACGGCAGAACGTTGGGGTTACCTTAACCGCATATTCAAACAGGACGAAATAGACACTTGGGTAATGGACCTTGCGAGGAGAATTGCTGGTTATCCACCCGCAGCTGTGCGCTTGGCCAAAGAGTCGATTAATGCTGCGCAGAAACCTCTGCAGGATGGCTTGGTGGAAGAAGCCTATTTATTTCAACGCTTGTTACGTACCGACGCTGCGCAAAACAACATGCGCAATTTCATGGCGCTGGGTGGGCAGACTAGAGAAGGTGAGCTTCGCGTAGTCGAGCTTGTTGAAAAATTGAATCCCAGCAGTAATATTTAGTTATGAATTTTTTAGAATAGAGAAATGTAAGTATGGCGAAGCAACAAAAACCGCAATCGTATTATGACGACATAAAGGAAAAGTTCGCCGAGGAACGCGACATTCGCTTAGCGTATCGCCCTCAAGGCACCTCTCAATATACGTCAGAATTGACTGGTGAATTGGGTAAGTACGAAGTAGATCCTTATGCAGGAGAAGTGCAGGCTCGTGAACCGATTACTGACACGGTAGAAGTGTTGTTCATTGGCGGTGGTTTTTCTGCCTTGTTAACTTCCGCGCGATTACGGGAAAAAGGCGTTGAAAGCATTCGCATCGTTGAACGCGGGGCAGATGTTGGTGGTACGTGGTATTGGAATCGGTATCCTGGTGTGGCTTGTGACGTGGTCGCATACGACTATTTGCCTTTGTTAGACGAAATGGACTATGTGCCGGTGAACCACTACTCTCGTGGGCCAGAGATTTTATCTCACTGTCAGGCGATTGCTAAGAAGTACAATTTGTACGAGCTTGCGGTGTTTAATACTACTGTCACTTCTACCCTATGGAATGAAGATGAGCAGATGTGGCATCTCAAAACCGATCGTGGCGATCACATGCGTGCACAATTTGTTATCTGCGCAAACGGCACATTATCAAAGCCTAAGCTTTCGAAAATTAGTGGCATGGAAACGTTTGCCGGACATTCGTTCCATACCTCACGTTGGGACTATGGTTATACCGGGCAGGACCTAGAAAATTTGGAAGACAAAGTTGTGGGTATCATTGGCACCGGAGCAAGCGCGGTGCAAGCCGTGCCAGAGCTGGGTAAGAAGGCTAAGGAGTTGTTTGTATTTCAACGCACCCCATCTTCTATTGATATTAGAGAAGACTGGCCTACAGATCCGAATTGGGCGCGTAAGCTTGAGTCGGGTTGGCAGGCAAAACGACGTGAAAAAGTGTTGGCGATGTCCGATATTTCGCCAGGCAGGAAAGCAAAACTAGCGGCCCTGTCTGCTGAAGAAAAGTTGCAGAAACAAGAAAACTCGAACATTGATTACATGATGCGTATTCATAAGCGTATTGATGCGACAGTTAAAGACAAAACTACAGCCAATGCACTGAAGCCATGGTATATGTTCATGTGTAAGCGTCCTTGTTTTCATAATGACTATTTGCCCTCGTTTAACCTACCCAACGTGCACTTGGTGGATACACACGGGGAAGGTATCACGCAAATTACTGAAAAGGGTCCGCGGTTCGAAGGCTTAGATTTCAAACTAGACGTATTGATTTACGCGACCGGTTTCGAAGTGCAAAAAACAGGCATTTATAACCAAATTGTCGGTAAGAATGGTATTGAGCTCAATGACAAGTACAACAACGGCGTTCGAACCTTACTTGGTATTCATACGCAAGGGTATCCGAATCTGTTCATCATGGGTGGTTATCAGGCAAGCTTCCAATTCAACCTAACAGATATGTTGCAAACCCAAGGCGATCACATTGCTGCGTGTATCGGTTACGTGCGAGAAAATGGTCACCACACCATGGATCCAACTGAACAAGCCGAAGAATGGTGGGTTCAAGAAGTGATCAAACATCGCGGTAAGACCAATAGGAATCAAGACTGCACGCCTGGGTATTACAATTTCGAAGGAGAGTCGAACCGACGCCAGGACGGCAACTATAATGGCGGCTTCAGGACTTACTTTGGTCACCAGGGCGCGGTACGCGAAAAAATGGCGGAGAATTTCACGTTCAGCGACAAGTAGTCTTGTATTTGAACAACAAAAGGCGCAACGGACAATGACCAAATCTATTCTCGCTGTACTGGTTTCACTTGGTTTGTTGGCCTGTGATACCACGCCGCCACCAGACTCAAATACTCTGCAAGAAGAAATTGAGATTGCACCGCAGCCGCTTGCCGCAGCGAATGTAGAACGAGACAACTTAGTCGAGATATTGTCCGCGGCGCGCCGTATACCCAATTCTACCCAGTGGTTTGAAGTGATAGCCCTGCCTAATGAAGTTTATGCGTTTTGGGA